>CAMCWJ010000042.1 GCA_945882475.1 Bifidobacterium breve | reverse complement strand
GCCCTGGACCAGTAACCCGGTGGCCAGACCGACCGCGGCCGGAGCCGCACCGAACAATAGGAACAGCGTCGATCCGAGGATCAGGTGCACTTCGGAGACGCCAACTGGCGCATGCGGGAACACCTGGAAAAAGGTGAGCACCAGCGCGGTGGTCGCCACACTGCGCACGAGCAGCGAACCCGGGCCGCGGTCCTTGACCGACTTCCACACCGCACGCGCGGCATACAGCCCCGCGCCACCGGCGGTGAGGTAACTCAAGACGATCTTCGAACCTTCGACGATCCCCGGTTCGATGTGCATGGTCGTTCCCTTCGGACGAAAACCCAAGGTACATCACCGGTGACCACGCTGTCGTGGGAACGGCCACGCGCCCACTCCACGAGGCGATGCGCCGCCGGACGCGGCGCGCCCGGCACGACTGGCAGGTCTTCGGACTCGCGGGCGCACACCCCTGGGGGGTGTTCCTACTGGCCGTCGCTTCCCAGCCTTGCGGCCAGTGCCGATGACGGCGTTCGTTCCTGCATACCGCTGCGGGACAGTCCCGGATTCCCACCGGGTTCCCTCTCGTGACGCACCGACCGCTTACGCCACTCGATTCCGGAACATGGTTCGCACCCGTCCCGGAAGACCAGTTGCTTCTCGGACGCTACCAGCGTGGGTCAGGTCGCACTGCGTTCGTCGGCTTCGAGTGCGTCGAGGACCGCCACCCGGGTGTCGTCCGGTCCGGAGACGGAGTCTTCGGCATTGCCCCGGCGCAGCAAGTCCCGTAACTGGGCCTGGTCATGCTCGGCGGGTTCGGTGGAATCGATGAACTGCTCGAGTACCTCGATGAAGCGGTCGGGGTCGTCATGGAAGGGAAAGTGCCCGGACCGGGGGAAGATCTCCAGTCGGGAGCCGGGCATCGCAGCATGCGCCATTCGTCCATGGCGGACCGGAATCATCGAATCCTGTTCACCCCAGATCAGTTGCACCGGAACCGATTCGGTCAGATAACACCGATCCAACATGGTGACGACCTGCCCGCGCCAGTCCACTACCGCGCGCAGGGCCCTGGTGAAGGCCGATGATGCCGTCGGCTCGGGAAGGTCGGCCAGGATCCGCAGCATGTTGGGCATGTCGCGTCCCACGCCGGTGGAGCCCAGCACCGATCCCAGGACCCGGCCGGTCAGCTGCAGAGTCGGCAGAACGAGGGGAATTCGCAGCAGCGCAAACGCTTCCGAGGCCACCGGCAGCGAGGCCAGCCGCATCGCGATGTTGACGTCCTTGGTGACCCCGCCCGCGCCCACCAGGATCAGCCGGTCCACCAGTTGCGGGAACTGGTAGCAGAACTGCATGGCCACGCCGCCGCCGAGCGAATGGCCGACGACCGTCGCCCGTTTGATGTCCAGCACGCTCAACAGATCCCGCATGCCGTTGGCATAGGCCGCCACCGAATAGTCCGCTCGGGGCTTGTCAGACATCCCGTGGCCCAGCAGATCCGGAGCGATGACGGTGAACCGCCGCGCGAGCCTGGCGTGCACCGGCTCCCAGGTGGTCGAGTTGTCGCCGATCCCGTGGATCAGCAGCAGCGCCGGACCTGAACCCGCGATGCGGAATGCCCGCCGGTAGCCGTGAATGGTCCGGTAGGCCAGCCGCGGTTGCGGATCGTCGTCCGCCTGCGGCCCACGGTTGCGCTGTGCCATGTCCAACCTCGCCGGTGGGGCCGGCTGCCTGCTGCAGCGGGGCAAAAGGATCCTAAGCCCGCACCGGCGCGGCCACCACCTGACTCGCTGCTTCCCTGGGGCGCCCCCTGGGCGCCAGCACGCGGGGGCCTACTCGTTGTCCCCGCCGGTGGCGACGGTGGCGGCGACGGAGGCGTCCGTGCGCGCGCCCACTGCGGCGGGCCACACCCAGTCCCGTACTTCGGGGATGTCGTCGCCGTGCTCGCGGGTGTACTCCCGCGCCGCCAGACGCTTGTCCTGCATCTGCTGACGCAGCGTGGCGTAGCGGTCGCCGAGGGTGGGCACCCGGTCGATCACGTCGATGACGAGGTGGTAACGGTCGAGATCGTTGAGCATCACCATGTCGAATGGGGTGGTGGTGGTGCCCTCCTCCTTGTAGCCACGCACATGAATCCGGGTGTCGTTGGTGCGGCGGTAGGTAAGGCGGTGGAGGAGCCAGGGATACCCGTGATAGGCGAAGATGACCGGCTTGTCCGGGGTGAAGATCATGTCGAACTCGCGGTTGGACAGGCCGTGCGGATGCTCGGACTCGTCCTGCAACCGCATCAGGTCCACGATGTTGACGAACCGCACCTTCAATTCCGGGAGGTGCCGGCGCAGCAGGTCGGCCGCGGCGAGCGCCTCCAGGGTGGGCACGTCGCCGGCGGAGGCCAGCACCACGTCCGGCGATGTACCCACCTGTTCGGTGCCGGCCCACTCCCAGATGCCCAGGCCGCGGGTGCAGTGCGCGATCGCCTCGTCCATGGCCAGGAAGTTGGGGTGCGGTTGCTTGCCGGCGACCACCACGTTGACGTACTGCCGCGAACGCAGGCAGTGGTCGTACGTGGACAGCAGGGTGTTTGCGTCCGGCGGTAGGTACACCCGCACGACCTCCGCGCTCTTGTTGACGACGTGGTCGATGAAGCCGGGATCCTGGTGGCTGAAGCCATTGTGGTCCTGGCGCCAGACATGGCTGGACAGAAGGTAATTCAGGCTCGCGATCGGCCGTCGCCACGGAATGTGGTTGGTGACCTTCAGCCACTTGGCGTGCTGATTGAACATCGAGTCGATGATGTGAATGAAGGCCTCGTAGCAGTTGAATAATCCGTGTCGGCCGGTCAGCAGGTAACCCTCCAACCAACCCTGACACTGGTGTTCGGAGAGCATCTCGACCACCCGGCCGGCCCGAGCCAGGTGTTCGTCGACCTCGGGGCCGAAGAACTCCGCGTTCCACTGCTTGTCGGTCGCTTCGAAGACCGACTGCAGTCTGTTCGACGCGGTCTCGTCAGGCCCGAAGATCCGGAAGTTGTCCGGATTTAGCCGCACCACGTCGGTCAGCCACTGACCGAGCACCCGGGTCGCTTCGGCAATGGTCGCACCAGGCGCGGGCACCTCCACGGCGTAGTCGCGGAAGTCCGGCAGTCGCAGGTCTTTGAGCAGCAGGCCGCCATTGGCGTGCGGGTTGTCGCTCATCCGCAGGTGGCCGCCCGGGGCCAGACGGGCCACCCACGGCTGCAGCGTGCCGTTGTCGTCAAACAACTCCTCGGGGCGGTAGGAGGCCAGCCAGTCGGCGAGCACCTGCAGGTGCTCCGGAGTGTCGCGGGCGCTGGCCAGCGGAACCTGGTGCGCACGCCACGATCCTGTGGTCTTCTTACCGTCGATGTAGGCCGGGCCGGTCCAGCCCTTCGGGGTGCGGAACACGATCATCGGCCAGGCAGGCCGACGCTCGTCGCGGGTAGCGGCGTTGGCCTTGATCTCGGCGATCTCGTTGAGCACTTCGTCGAGGAGTGTCGCGAAACGCCGGTGCGCATCGGCGTTGTCTTGCGAGCCGTCGTCGGGCACCTCGAAGAAGTACGGCTTGTGGCCGTAGCCGATCATTAGGCTGCGTAATTCATCCTGCGGAATCCGATCCAGCACAGTCGGATTGGCGATCTTATAGCCGTTCAGATGGAGGATGGGAAGCACCACGCCGTCTTTCGCGGGGTGCATGAATTTATTGGAATGCCAACTCGTCGCCAGCGCACCGGTCTCGGCTTCGCCGTCGCCGATCACAGCGACCACCAGCAGATCGGGATTGTCGAACGCGGCGCCGTAGGCGTGCGACAGGGCGTAGCCGAGTTCTCCGCCCTCGTGGATCGAGCCGGGTGTCTCCGGGGCGACATGCGAGGGAATGCCACCGGGGAAGGAGAACTGTCGGAACAACCGCCGCATGCCTTCGGCGTCCTCGGTGATGTCGGGGTAGGTCTCGGTGTAGGTCCCGTCGAGGTAGGCGTTGGCGACCAGTCCCGGACCGCCGTGGCCGGGGCCGGTGATGTAGATGGTCGACTGTGCACGTTCGATGATCGCCCGGTTGAGGTGGGCGTAGAGGAAGTTCAGTCCCGGCGTGGTGCCCCAGTGGCCGAGCAGTCTCGGTTTGACGTGTTCGCGCGATAGCGGCGTCTGCAGCAGAGGGTTGTCCAGCAGATAGATCTGGCCGACGGACAGGTAGTTGGAGGCCCGCCACCAGCCGTCCAGCGCCGCCAGCGTCTCGTCGTTCGGGGTGTTGTCCCCCGAGGTCTTCCACGGATCTTGGGTTGTCACGGTCATGAGTCCATTGAACCGCGGATGGGCCCGGCGCGCGCGGTCGTCGCGGGTAATTCACGTCCGGTTCGAAAGTCGGAGAGGCGTAAGTGAACGTAAGGAATACAGGGCGTGAATTACGTTATCGGGCAATTGAATACGGCTTACCTGCGGACCTCCCATTACCGCCGGGTAGCTAGGCTGACGCGTGGGCGGGAACCTTGAGGAGACGTCATGCGAGATCGTCGTGCTTACCGGTGGGGCCGCACCTGCGTGGCTGTGAACTCGATGGTGGTCCTGGTGACGGCGGTGGCCTGCTCGTCGTCGCCGACTGACTCCGCCACGACCTCCCCGGCAACCCCCTCGGCATCCGCCTCGGCATCGGCGGCCGCCGCGATCCTGCCCGCGCAGAAGCAGTCACCCGGCCCCCGGATCGTGCTTGATCCGGTCCAGCGGGCGGCCGCCGAGCAGACCAAGCACATCGTCGTGCTGTACATGCAGAACAACAGCTTCAACAAGCTCTTCGGCCTCTGGGGCCAGGTCAACGGGGATCCGGTCGACAACATCGCCAAGGCACCTAAATCGGCTACGGCCCAGGTTAATTCGGAGGGCACCGCGCTGGGCTGCCTGCTCCTCAACGACGTCAACCTGACGCCCGAGGCGTTGCCGGGCGGGCCGACGTGTACCGATGCCAGCGGAGCCAAAGGCGGGCTGTACCCGGGTTATGAGTCGGCGTTTCCGAACGCCCCCTTCCTGCTCAACGACTATCTGCCAGGCGGGGCCATGACCTGCCCGCCGCCGGGAGCCGACGCCGATCTGGTGAAGTACTTCCAGGTTCCGGCCGACAACGGCGTCCCGGCGAACTCGCCCGGCGCGCAGGCCGGGGGATGCACGCGAGACCTGGTGCACCGTTTCTATCAGGAGCAGTACCAACTCAACGGCGGCGCGATGAACCGCTACGCGGTCGGCAGCGACGCGGCGGGCCTGGTGATGGGTCACTACGACACGACCCAGATGGGGACCTACAAGTACCTGATGGGCGAAGGGGCCCCGAAGTTCGCCGTGGCCGACAAGTTCTTCGCCGGCGTCTTCGGCGGTTCGTTCGCCAACGGTCAGTGGCTGATCAGCGCGACCCTGCCGGAGTGGCCCGAAGCTCCCGAGGCCATCCGGGCCGTCCTCGACCGCAACGGCATGCCGAAGAACCAGCAGCCCGCCGGCGACACCCCGGGCGACTACAACTACTACAAGTCGCCGAATCCCGACGGCATCAAGGACGGCCAACTCACCCAGGCCTGCGGGCTGCCGACCACCAACCCGGACGTGCTGTGCGGCAACTACGTTGTCAACACCAGTTTCTCGGTGCAGGCGCCGTATCCGCCACGCTCGATTCCAGAGCGCCTGGTCCCACTGCTGACCTACAAGACCGTCGGTGATCGGCTCAACGACGCCGGGGTCGACTGGGCGTGGTACTCCGGCGGCTGGTCGAACGCGAACGGTCTGACCGGTCAGCCCGGGTGGACCAACGGTGATGCGCCGATGCTGCGTGCCTTCGCTGACGCCGAGGGCAAGCCCGTCAGTAATTCGCGTGGCTGCTCGGACCCGACCGCCGATCCGTCTACCGAGTGGCCGGTGTGTCCCGACAAGGACTTCCAGTATCACCACCAGTCCTTCAACTACTTCTACAACTGGTCGAACGCGACGCCACAGACCCAGGCCAACCGGGCGCGGAATCTGCAGGATATGGCCGCCTGGTATCCGCTGACCCAGGGGGAGAAGTGCGAACTCAAGCCGGTGTCCTTCGTCCAGGAACTCGGCCCGCGCAACCAGCATCCCGGCTACGGCAGCGCCTACGTCGGTGACGAACAGATCGCCTTGGTGCTGAAGTCGATCTACGACGGCCCCTGCGCGCAGGACACCCTGACCGTGGTGACCTATGACGAGTTCGGCGGCGCGTGGGACCATGTCCCGCCGCCGGGGCAGGGCCCGACCACCAAGGGTGCGTCCGACGAATTCGGCCCGGGCACCCGCATTCCGGCGCTGCTGGTGTCGAATTCGTTGCCGCGCAGTGGCGTTGACTCCACCACTTACGACCTGGCGTCGGTGATCGGCACCATCACGGCGAAGTTCGAACTCGAACCGGTCAACTCGAGGGACTCCGAGCAGGCGACGCTGTGGTCGGCCTGGACCGCCCTGCGGCGCTGACCCGGTTCGGCTTCGCTAGTCGGAGACCGTGACCGGGCGCACGTTCCAGATCTCGTCGCAGTACTCGGCGATCGAGCGATCCGAGGAGAACTTGCCACTGCGGGCCGAATTGAGGATCGACTTGCGGTCCCACGACTCGGTGTCCCGCCAGGTGGCACTGACCTGGTCCTGGCAGTTGATGTAGTCGGCGTAATCGGCAACCACGAGGAACGGGTCGTGGTGGGTGAGGTTGTCGATGATCGGCTTGAACATCTCGGTGTCTCCGTGGGAGAACCGGCCCTCGGCGATGAGACCCAGCACCTGAGCGAGTTCGGGATTGCCGTCGATGAAGGTTTCCGGGCGGTAGCCCTCAGCGAGCAGACGTGCCACGAACGGAACGGTCAGGCCGAAGAGGAAGAAGTTCTCCGCGCCGACTTCCTCGCGCATCTCCACGTTGGCCCCGTCCAGGGTGCCGATGGTCAGCGCCCCGTTCATCATGAACTTCATGTTTCCGGTGCCGGATGCCTCTTTGCCGGCGGTGGAGATCTGCTCGGAGAGGTTGGCCGCCGGATAGATCAACTGGGCACTCTTGACGTTGAAGTCCGGAATGAACGCGACTCTGAGGAAGTCCTTGACGTCCGGGTCGTTGTTAACCACCTCGCCGACGGAGTTGATCAGCTTGATGATCAGCTTGGCCATGGTGTATCCGGGCGCGGCCTTGCCGCCGAAGATGAATGCGCGTGGCGGAATCGAAAGACCGGGGTTCTGCTTGAGCCGGTTGTAGAGCGAGATGATGTGCAGGACGTTGAGGTGCTGGCGCTTGTACTCGTGGATCCGCTTCACCTGAACGTCGAACATCCAGTCCGGATCCAATCCGATGCCGGTTTTAGCCAGGATGTGGTCGGACAACCGGGCCTTGTTAACGCGCTTGACCGCCCGCCATTTCTGCTGGAAAGCCGGATCGCCGGCCAGTGGTTCCAGCGCGCGCAGCCGTTGCATGTCGGTCATCCAGCCCGGACCGATGGTCTTGTCCAGAAGGGAACGCAGTCCGGGGTTCGACAGCCCGACGAACCGGCGCGGCGTCACGCCATTGGTCTTGTTGCTGAAGCGCTCCGGCCACATCTCATAGAAGTCCTTGAGGATCGTGGTCTTGACCAGTTCGGAGTGCAGGGCCGCGACCCCGTTGATGGCATGGCTACCGACGGTGGCCAGGTGTGCCATCCGAATCCGCTTGGCGCCGTCCTCGCCGATGATCGACATCCGCCGAACCCGGTCCTCATCGCCGGGAAACTTCGCGCGGACTTCGTCGAGGAACCGTCGGTTGATTTCGTAGATGATCTCCAGGTGCCGCGGCAGGAACGTCTCGAACATCTGCAGCGGCCAGGTCTCCAACGCCTCCGGCAACAGCGTGTGGTTGGTATAGGCCAGCGTCGCGACTGTGGTCGCCCAGGCTTCGTCCCAGCCGAGTTCGCGCTCATCGATCAGTAGCCGCATTAGTTCGGCCACGGCGATCGAGGGATGGGTGTCGTTGAGTTGCACGGCAACCCGGTCCGGAAGCTCTCGGACGTCACGGCCGGCCAGATTCTGCACCAGGTGCAGGATGTCCTGAAGCGAGCAGGACACGAAGAAGTGCTGCTGCAGCAAGCGCAGTTGCTTGCCCGCCTCGGGCTCGTCGTTGGGGTAGAGCACCTTGGTGACGGTCTCAGAGACCACCTCGTCCTCGACCGCGCGGTAGTAGTCGCCGGCGTTGAAGGCGTCGAGGGCGAGTTCCTTCATCGCGCGTGCACTCCACAGGGCCAGGGTGTTGCAGTTGTTCACCCCGTAGCCCTGGATGGGTGTGCTGTAGTACACGCCCTTGACCGAGCGCTGCGGAATCCAGCGCACCCGCTCGGCGTCCTGCTCGTCGCGGTAGTGCTCGGTGTGGCCGCCCCACATCACGCGGTAGTTCAACTCAGGCTTGATGATTTCCCAGGGGTTGCCCTCGGCCAGCCAGTTGTCGGTCTTCTCGACCTGCCAGCCGTCGCGGATGTCCTGATCGAAGATGCCGAATTCGTAGCGGATGCCGTAGCCGATCGCTGGGCGCTGCAGAGTGGCCAGCGAGTCCAGGTAGCACGCCGCCAGTCGGCCGAGGCCGCCGTTGCCCAGACCGGGCTCCTCCTCGCAGGCCAGCACCGTATCCAGTTCCTGGCCCAACTCGGCCAGAGCGGCGCGGGCCTCGGTTTCGATCTGCAGGTTCAGCAGGTTGTTGCCCAAGTGCGGCCCCAGTAGGAACTCCGCGGACAGGTAGCAGGCCACCTTGCTGGAGAGGTCGAGGTAGGTCTGGGTGGTGTTGATCCAGCGATCCTGCATGCGGTCCCGCACGGCCAGCGCCAGCGCCTGGTAGTAGTGCCTGGGCTCCAGCAGTGCCGCCGGGCGGCCGATGGAGTACCGCAGATGCTCCTCCACGGCCTGGCGAAGCGCGTCGGCACTGAGTCCGGCCCTGACGTAGCCCTTAGCAGTCACTGATTCCCCCTCGTCCGGCGTTCGATCCGCCGTGTGGGTTCGGGTGTCGATGATGTCGCTCATGATTGTCCCCAGATTTCTGTCCGGCCGGTGGGCTCTCGGATTATCACAGCGGCGCGTTGACTCCGGACGTCAGACAGGTGAACACCGGGTGGGCTCGATCGCATCAGCCCCGGAGGCTGTCAGTGCCGGTGGCCGGTGGTCGCCTGCCGTGGAAGTTCGGGGTCGGTGATCGGGATGGCCCAGTTGGGCAGCCGCAGCGTGGATGCGAGGCTGCCCAGCAGGCTGCTGCGGTGCGGCGCGGTCATGCCGTCCGCCTCCAGTGAACTGCCCTCTCCGGAAGCGACTTCGGCCATGCTGTACAGCGATTCCGAGCCGGAGTCGAAGTACCGGACATGGTCCTGCCACAGATCCAGATCCGGGTCCGCCACCTCGGCCTTGAAGCGAGTTGAACCGAACCCGTCGGCGGCCGGGTCGGCGCCCAACCCAAGACCGTCGGCCGGGACGGGTGCGGGCTTCTCACCGGTGAGTCCGGCCAGGAACGTCACCGGGTCGGTGGAGGCCGCGCCCACGTAGACGCGACCGGTGTCGGGAAGGTGGAAGTCCGCAGCGGTGCGGGCCAGGTCGGTGCCCGGCGATCCGACCAGCACCACGTCATCGGCTGCCATCTCGTACCCGGCGGCGGCGTCGGCGACGGTGGTGGATCCGTAGGAGTGCCCGATAACCGTTACGTGGGACGTCTTGGCGCCGGTCACCTTGAGGGCGTTCACATCCGCGGCGAGTAGTGCGGCGCCCGCACGGGCCATTCCCGGCCGGGCCACTCGGGGATCGGCCATGCTGTCGGGTGCGTCGTAGCCCATCCACGCCACCACGGAGATACCCTCTGGCCCTGATCCCGTTGACCCGGATCCTGAAGAGGCTGTGGCCCTGCGGATCTCCGCGGACAGCCGGGTCGAATCCCGGTTTCGCAGCCAACCGGCGGCCACGCTGCTGCCGGTCCCGGGCACCACGACGGCGGTGTGGGCGGCGCGGTCCGGATCGCCGGTGGCGATCGCCGCGCGGCCCTGACCGCCGAACATCTCGGGCCGGTAGACCATCAGGTAAGCCGCTGCGCCGGCGGTAGTCGGGGCCGATCCGGTCAGGCCCGCGTTGACCTCGATCGCGTTGGAGTAGCGGATCATGTCGATCGGTGAGAGACCGAAAGCCTCTGGCTGCGAAGCGATCTCGCTGATCGGGACGCGGTCGCGGTCGGCGACGAGTTCCACTCGGCGCAGGTCGGCGGCCAGCATCGTGCGGTTGGCGATGTCGCGGTCGGCCACCGGGATCCCATCGAGGTTGCCCAACCGTTCGGGCGCGGTCATCACAAGCTCAGCGCGCTGAGCGGCGGTCAGTGATTCCCACCAGATTCTGACCGACGTGGGGTCGGAACCCTGGATCGACTGCGGCACAGATGATTCCGATGTCACCAGCCCTGTCGATGCCATAGCCACGGTCAGTTTGGCGTCGATGGTGTCGGCCTCGGCAAGGATCTCCCGGAGGCGATCGCGGACGTCTCCGGCTCCGAGTCGGGCCCCACCACCAGCGGTACCCGGGCCGGGCAGCACCGCACCACTGGCGTGGTCGATGCTCAGTCCCGCGTCACGTGCGTCGTCGTCGAGGCGGCGCAGTTCGGCTTTGACGCGGGTGATTGCCTCGGCGGCTGCTCCGGCGGCCCCTGCGAGGGCCCGGGCGCCCTCGGCATGGGCATCGAGGTCCACCCGGATCGCGGTGACGGCGACACGGGCGGCATCCGCGGCGACTCCCTCCCACCTGGTCAACGCGGGCAGGTGGGCCAGGCCGGCGGCGGCCGACGCGGCTGCCTCGGCCCGCGCCAGTGCGGCGGAGGCGACATCGCGAACCGCCTCGGGATCCCAACGGTCTAGATCGGCGACACCCAGGCTCACGGCTATCCGGGCGGTCGCGGTCGCGGTCGCGGGGGCGGCGGGGCCAGGGTGGCGGCGCCGCGGTGGTCCTGCTCAGCGAACGCCAGCCCGCTCACCCGCAGGGCCTCGCCCGCGGCGTAGATGCGCGCGGTCAGTCCGGTGGTCGCGGCGGTCCAGTCCGCCGCCGTCGCGGTCAGCGCCGCATAGGACCGGCCGACCCAGCTGAGCTGCGCGAACTCGACGGCGGCGTCGGATGCCGTGAACACACTGAACACCGTCTCGGAGTGCTCGTCGGCCAGGGCCCCGGAGGCGATCAGCAGCTCAGGATCGACGTTCAACGGCTCCGTCAACTACGGCTCCAAGCTCCCGGCGGGCAAACAGATGGCTCGGAAGTTATCAGCCGGTGCCACCGCCGCAAGTCACCCCGGCGGCGTTAGGCTCAGCCCATGGTGCGCCGACTGTTGACGGTCCTGTGTGCCGCACTCGCCGCGGTCGTCGTCGGCGTGTGCGCCGCCCTTCCGGCCTGGGCCGCACAGGCGATCACCCTGACCTGGGTTCGGCACGCGCAATCCACGGCTAACGCGGCCGGGATCATCGACACGACCGTGCCGGGGCCGGGTCTCACCGCCCTGGGAGGTATCCAGGCGCAGGCCGTCGCCGGCACCCTTGCGCCCAACGGTTACGACGGCATCTATGAGTCGGACATGCTGCGCACCCAACTGACCGCCGCGCCACTGGCCACCGAGGTTGCTCTGACTCCGGTTGTTGCACCCGGGGTTCGGGAGATCAACGCCGGCCTCTTCGAGGGCCGGGGTGGTCTACTGGCCGGGATCGGCTACGCACTGCCGCCGGTGGCGTGGGTCCTCGGCGCCCGGTTCGTCCCCGTCCTCGGCGGCGAGAACGGCAACGGCTTCGATGCCCGGGTCGATGCGGCGGTGGCGACCATCTACGCCGGCGGCGCGAGCAACCCGGTGGTGTTCTCCCACGGCGCCACCATCATGGCCTGGACGCTGATGACGGTGGACAATCCGAACCTGTTGCTGGCACTGACCCGCCCATTGGGGAACACCGCCGTCGTCGTCGTCAACGGCAGTCCCGAGGACGGCTGGACACTGCAGAGTTGGGACGGTGTGGCCGTCGACCCGACGCCCGGTCCGCTGACCAGATTGTTCGTCGCCGTCCGCAACGCTGTCGTGGCTCCGCAGACGGCGATGTACGAGAACTGCCATCGGCATGTTGGTCCTGCGGCGGTGTCGCGCCGGGACGTGCCCAAGCCCACCCGCGTTGCCTCAGCGGCGGTGCCGAGGCGGGTCGCCGGTACGCCGACGAGTGTTCTCCGCGAGGCTTCCGGCGTTGCGCCGAAGCCTGCCGCCGCGGGCCGCGGCGCGCAACGCGACCGCACGCCCGGGCGGGACCAGCGGACCGGGGCCGCGCGCGTGCCAGACTGAGCGCATGCTTCAACGCATCGCCCGGCTGGCCATCGCTGCGCCACGGCGGGTCGTGATATCCGCGGTGCTGCTCATGGTGGCCATCGGGGTCTTCGGAATCCCGGTGGCTCAGAAGCTTTCACCGAGTGGGTTCCAGGATCCGACCGCCGAGTCCTCGCGCGCGGCGGCGATGCTCGCGGAAAAATTCGGTCAGGGTGATGTGCCACTGGTGATCGTCGTCACCGCCCCCGATCGCTTCGACAGCCCGCGGGCTCGGACGGTGGCGGCCGACGTCATCGCCGAACTCAAGGACTCCGGACGTGTCGCCGCCATCAACTCCGCGTGGACATCGCCGCCGCCGGCCGCGGCGGCGCTGGTGAGCAAGGACGGCAAGTCCGGTCTGATCGTCACCGGCGTCATCGGTGCGCAGGGGAAGTTGCAGAGCTACACCAAGGAGATCACCGAGGCCATCGACGGCGAACGCGATTCAATCCTGGTTCGCTCCGGAGGCACCGCGATGGTGAACCTGCAGGTAACCGAGCAGTCGCAACGGGATCTGCTGCTGCTGGAAGCGATCGTTGTACCGCTGAGTTTCCTGGTCCTGGTGTGGGTGTTCGGCGGAGTCTTCGCCGCAGCGCTGCCGTTGTTCGTCGGCATCACCGCGATCCTGGGTTCCCTCGCCGTGTTGCGTACCGTCACCTTCTGCACCGACGTTTCCATCTTCGCGCTCAATCTGACCACCGCGATGGGCTTGGCTCTGGCCATCGACTACACCCTGCTGATGATCAGCCGCTACCGCGACGAACTCGCCGACGGGCGCGGTAGGGAACAGGCTGTTGTCGCGACCATGGCAACCGCCGGGCGCACGGTTGTGTTCTCCTCGGTCATCGTCGCGTTATCCATGGCGGTCATGGTCGTGTTCCCGATGAACTTCCTGCGGTCGTTCGCCTATGCGGGGGTCGCCACCGTCGGGTTTGCCGCGTTTGCCGCACTGATCATCACCCCGGCGGCCATC
>CAMCWJ010000041.1 GCA_945882475.1 Bifidobacterium breve | reverse complement strand
CGATCCGCTGGGCGCATTCACCCAGCTGACCCAGGCGGACGCCGCTCTGGATCGGTTGCTGGGGACCGTCGCCGAAGAGCGCGAGGCCGCTGAACGGCTGAACAAGTCCTACGAGCAGGCGCTGTTCACCGCCCAGTCACGCGTCCGCTCGGTATCGGACTACATCGACACCCGCCGCGGCAGCATCGGCCCGGAGGCGCGCACCCGACTCAACGAGGCGGTGCGTCAACTCGAGGCGGCCGAGGCCAAGAAGAACAGCGAGATCAGCGAGGCGATCGCACATGCCAATGGCGCCGCACTGCTGGCCGCCCAGGCCCAGCAGTTGGCCAATGACGACGTGCAGGCCGGCCAGCGCGAGTACCAGACCCGCTACCGCGGCGGCCGCCAGTCCGACATGGGCGCCATGGTGGGCGGGATCATCCTGGGCAACATCCTCACCGGCGGGTTCGGCGGAGGCGGCTACAGCGGCGGCGGTGCGGGCTGGTCGACGAACTCCTACGGCGGCTCGTCGGGCGGAGGCGGCGGAGGCGGCGGGTTGCTCGGCGGCGGCGGACGCTTCTAGCCGGGGTCGCACCGAGCGTGGGCCCTGTGCACCACAATCGGGGCTCGTCCGTGCACTAGGCCCACAGTCGGCGATCTCAGCCGAGCAACCGCGCAGCCAGGTAGCCCGCGACGGCGTCCAGGCCCACCCGTTCCTGGGTCATGGCGTCGCGATCCCGGATGGTCACGGCCTGATCCTCGAGGGTGTCGAAGTCGACCGTCACGCAGAACGGTGTGCCGATCTCGTCCTGGCGGCGGTAGCGGCGACCGATCGCACCGGCATCGTCGAACTCCACGTTGAAGTTCTTGCGCAACTCGGCAGCCAGGTCGCGGGCCTTGGGGCTCAGATCGGCGTGCCGGGACAGCGGTAGCACGGCAGCCTTCACCGGCGCCAGCCGCGGATCCAGTCGCAGCACGGTGCGCTTGTCCACCCCGCCCTTGGCGTTGGGCGCCTCGTCCTCGGCGTAGGCGTCGATGAGGAACGCCATGAACGAACGGGTAAGTCCCGCAGCGGGTTCGATGACGTAGGGCACGTAGCGGGTGTCGGTGGCCTGGTCGAAGAACGACAGGTCTACCCCGGAGTGCTCTGAGTGGGTCTTGAGGTCGAAGTCGGTGCGGTTGGCCACCCCCTCCAGTTCGCCCCAGGGGTTGCCGCCGAAGCCGAACCGGTACTCGACGTCGGTGGTGCCGGCCGAGTAGTGCGACAGCTTCTCTCTGGGGTGTTCAAAGAGCCGGAGGTTGTCACGCTTGATGCCGAGATCGACGTACCACTGCAGCCGAGTGTCGATCCAGTACTGGTGCCACTGCGCGGCGGTCTCGGGTTCGACGAAGAACTCCATCTCCATCTGCTCGAACTCGCGGGTGCGGAAGATGAAGTTGCCCGGGGTGATCTCGTTGCGAAAGCTCTTGCCGATCTGGCCTATCCCGAACGGCGGCTTCTTCCGTGAGCTGGTGACCACGTTGGCGAAGTTGACGAAGATGCCCTGGGCGGTCTCGGGCCGCAGATAGTGCAGACCCTCCTGGCTCTCGATCGGCCCGAGGTAGGTCTTGAGCATCATGTTGAACTCGCGCGGCTCGGTCCACTCGCCCCTGGTGCCGCAGTCCGGGCAGACGATGTCGGACATCGGCACCGACTCCGGGTCCGCGATGCCTTTCTTCTCCGCGTGCGCCTCCTGCATGTGATCCTGCCGGTGGCGCTTATGGCACTGCAGGCACTCGACGAGCGGATCGTTGAACACCTCGACGTGCCCGGAGGCCACCCAGACCTCACGCGGCAGGATGATCGAGGAGTCCAGGCCGACGACGTCGTCGCGACCGGTGACCATCGACCGCCACCACTGCCGCTTGATGTTCTCCTTCAGTTCCACGCCCAACGGTCCGTAATCCCACGCCGAGCGGGTGCCGCCGTAGATCTCGCCGGCGGGGTACACCAGGCCGCGGCGCTTGGCCAGGTTGACGACGGACTCGATCACGGACGCCACGTTGGGTTGCACTCCTAGTCTGCTGAAAGCGAACCCGATCAGCGTATGCGACCAGCCGTCGGGGCTTTGACATGCGTCATCGCTCGTGGAATCTTAGGTGGAAATGGTTTCCAATAGCGATGCGCGCCCCGCGCCCGGCACTGCGGTGCGGGCGACCCGCCAGCGCGCCGGGATCATCGCCCTGCTCGACGACATCGACGGGTTCCGTTCGGCACAGGAACTGCACGACGAATTGCGCCGCCGCGGTGAGAACATCGGACTGACGACGGTGTACCGGACCCTGCAGTCCCTGGCCACCGCCGGACTCCTCGACACGGTGCGCACCGATACCGGCGAGTCGGTCTACCGGCGTTGCGCCGCGCCCGAGCACCACCACCACCTGGTGTGCCGCAGTTGCGGATCAGCAGTAGAGGTCAGCGGTCGTGAGGTGGAGGCCTGGGCCGCCGAAATAGCTGCCGCCCATGGTTTCTCGAATGTCGATCACACCATCGAACTGTTCGGCACCTGCGCGGCGTGCGGCTAGCCCAGCGCTCGTCTGACGTCGGCCCCGCCCGCCAGCACCATCAGAATCAAGGTCTGCAGTGCCGTATCGGCAAGGCCGCCGGACGGGAAGTTGTATCTCAGGACCACGTCACCACGACGACCCTCGTCGTCCCCGTCGGCGTGCTCCACCAGCGTGACGGTGCCCAGCAGCGTGTTATGCGCTTGTGCTGCAACGGTTTTGCGCAACTTCGCAGTCAGCGGCAGGTCCCAGGCCAGCATCTGGGTCAACGAGATCATCTCCAGGCCGTCGGCGATCGTCACCGTGCGCAGCGAGGCGACCGTCCCTTCGTGATGCACCCTCAATGCACCGTCGTCCTCGACGTCGACTCTGAGCACCGGCCCGAGGATCTCGGCGAGCGGCATCGTCACCGGGCTAGGCCCGGCCGAAGCGCCGGTTGCGGTGGACGTACTCCTCGCAGGCTGCCCACAGGTCGCGGCGGTCATAGTCGGGCCAGAGCTTGTCCTGGAACACGTATTCGGCGTAGGCCGCCTGCCACAGCATGAAGTTGCTTGATCGTTGTTCGCCGGAGGTGCGGATGAACAGGTCGACATCGGGCAGGTCGGGCCGGTTGAGATGCGCGGCCAGGGTTGCCTCGTTGACCCGTTCGGGGTCGAGTCGGCCGGCCGCCGCATCGCGGGCGATCTGCCTTGCCGCATCGGCGATCTCGGCACGTCCGCCGTAATTGACGCAATAGGTCACCGTGATCACGCTGTTGTGCAGCGTCATCTCCTCGGCGATCTCGAACTCCTTCATGACGCTGCGCCACATCCGCGATCGCGACCCCACCCAGCGCATCTGCACGCCCATCACGTCGAGATTCTCCCGGCGACGCCGCACCACCTCGCGGTTGAACCCCATCAGAAACCGGACCTCTTCAGTGCTGCGCTTCCAGTTCTCGGTGGAGAACGCGTAGACGGTCAGGTGCTTGATGCCGAGTTCGATGGCGCCGCAGGTGACGTCGATCAGCACCGCCTCGCCCATTTTGTGGCCCTCGGTGCGGCTCAGCCCCCGCTGGGTGGCCCACCGGCCGTTGCCGTCCATCACCACTGCGACGTGCTGGGGCAACTGGTCTGCGGGGATCGCCGGCGGCGTGGCCTTCGAAGTGTGCTGGGGTGGGCGGCAGGGGCCGCCGCCGGGCGCGGGCGGCAACTCCGGAAAACCCACCGGCCAACTCGAGGTGTCGGGGAAGACGGGGTAGTCGTCGGGCGCGGCGGGCAGCTGGGGAAAGTGCCCCCGCCTGCGCTCAGCCCCCCGCAAGGAGCTGCTCACCCGGTCCGCTGCCATGGGCCACATCCTGCCTGAAGATCTTGGCATCGCGGTCAGCGGGCTGGGCCCGCTCCACCAGCGGCAGGGTCCGAAGCTGCCGTTCGAGGTGCCACTGCAGATGCGCGGCGACCAAACCGCTGGCGTGGCTGCGATGCGAGGACGACGACGACTCCGCGGCCTCCCAGTCACCGTCGTGCAGCGCCGACATGAGATCCAGCACGGCCTGAGGCGGAGTGGTCGACCCGGATGGCCGGCAGTGCATGCACACGCTGCCGCCGGCCCCGATATGGAAGGCGCGGTGCGGCCCCGGCGCAGCGCAGCGCGCGCATTCGATCAGCGACGGCGCCCAGCCGGCGATGCCCATGGCGCGCAGCAGGTAGGCGTCGAGCACCAGCTCGCGGGGACGCGCGCCATCGGCGACCGCCCGGAGCGCCCCGACGGTGAGCCGGTGCAGCGCCGGTGCCGGAGCGCGCTCCTCCCCGGCGAGCCGTTCGGCGGTCTCCAGGACGGCGCACGCGCTGGTATACCGGCCGTAGTCACTGACGATGTCGGTGGCGAAGGCGTCCAGGGACACCACCTGGGTGACGATGTCGAGGTTGCGGCCGGGATGGAGTTGAACGTCGATGTGGGCGAACGGCTCCAGCCTGGACCCGAACTTGCTGCGGGTGCGCCGCACACCCTTGGCGACCGCGCGGACCAGCCCGTGGTCGCGGGTCAGCAGGGTGATGATGCGGTCGGCCTCGCCGAGCTTGTGCTGGCGAAGCACGACCGCCCGATCCCGATACAGCCGCATTCGGTGAGTCTGTCACTGCGGCGCGACATAATCACCGACCCCGCGCCGGTGTCGCCCCTAGAACCCGAGCCGACCGAGGAGTTTGGGATCCTGCTGCCAGTTCTTGGCGACCTTGACCCGCAAATCCAGATACACCTTGGTGCCCAGCAGGCTCTCGATCTGACGCCGCGAGGTACTGCCGACCTCCTTGAGCCGGGCGCCGCCCTTGCCGATGACGATGCCCTTCTGGCTGGGCCGCTCGACGTAGAGCACCGCGTGCACGTCGATGAGTTCGCCCTGCTCCTCCGAGCGGCCCTCGCGGACGCTGAACTCGTCGATCACCACCGCCAGCGAGTGCGGCAACTCGTCACGCACACCCTCCAGCGCGGCTTCCCGGATGAGTTCGGCGATCAGCGTCTCCTCGGGTTCGTCGGTCAACTCGCCGTCGGGATAGAACGCCGGCCCGGGTTCCAGCTGATCGGCCAGCACCTCGGTAAGCACACCGATCTGCTCACCGGTGGTAGCCGAGACCGGGACGATCGCCGCAACGGAGTCCCCGACGAGTTCGCTGACCGCCATCAGCTGGGCGGCGATCCGGTCCTTGGGCACCTTGTCGATCTTGGTGACGATCACCACCAGCGTGGTCCGGGGGGCGACGGCGCGGATCTGCTCGTGGATCCACCGGTCCCCCGGACCGATCGGCTCGTCGGCGGGAATGCACAGCCCGATCACGTCGACCTCGGAGTAGGTGCCCCGCACCAGATCGTTGAGCCGCTGGCCCAGCAGGGTGCGCGGCCGGTGCAGTCCCGGGGTGTCGACGAGCACGATCTGGAAGTCCGGCCGGTGCACGATGCCGCGGATGGTGTGCCGGGTCGTCTGCGGCCGGTTGGAGGTGATCGCCACCTTGCTGCCCACCAGTGCGTTGGTCAGGGTGGACTTGCCGGTGTTGGGCCGGCCGACCAGACAGATGAAACCGGACCGGAATTCGTCACTCATGGTCGGCCAGGTCGGCGCCGTCGAAGTCTGCGGGCCAGACCAGCACGGTGCCGATGCGCACCCGGCCGCGGTGATCGCGGCCGCCTTCGGCGCGAAGCCGCAGCCCGTGTGAGACCACCTCGGCGCCGGGCAGCGGAACCCGACCCAGTTCCAGCGCCACCAGCCCACCGACGGTGTCGACATCGAGATCCTCGTCGAATTCGATGTCGTAGAGTTCGCCGACATCTTCGATGGGCAGCCGCGCCGAAACCCGGAACGTGCCCTCGGCCACCTGCTCCACCGGAGCGATCTCGTCGGTGTCGTACTCGTCGGCGATCTCGCCGACGATCTCCTCCAGCACATCCTCGATGGTCACCAGTCCCGCAGTCCCCCCGTACTCGTCGACCAGCAGGACCATGTGCACGCGGTCGCGTTGCATCTCGCGGAGCAGATCGTCGAGTGGCTTGGAATCGGGAACGAACACCGCGGTCCGCATCACGTCGGACACCGCCGCGGGTCCGAAGCTCTCAAGGGCGGAATGCGTCCGGCGCACAAGGTCTTTGAGGTAGACGACGCCGACGATGTCATCGGAGTTCTCGCCGATCACCGGGATCCGGGAGTAGCCGCTACGGGCCGCCAGCGACGTCGCCTGGTCCGCGGTCTTGTCGGCCTCGATCCACACCATCTCGGTGCGCGGGACCATGACCTCGCGGGCCGGGGTGTCGCCGAGTTCAAACACCGACTGGATCATCCGGCGTTCCTCGTCGGCCACAACACCGCTCTGCCCGGCCAGATCGACCACCTCCCGCAGTTCGATCTCGGAGGCGAACGGACCGTTGCGGAAACCGCGACCCGGCGTCAGCGCGTTGCCGAGCAGGATCAGTAATCGGCTGATTGGAGTCAGCAGCAGCGAGATCCATTGCAGCGGAAGCGCCGTCACCAGCGCGATCGAATAGGCATTCTGTCGGCCCAGGGTGCGTGGGCCGACCCCGATGACGACGAAACTCGCGACCGTCATGATCGCCGCGGCAACGACCAGCGCCCACGTGAAGGGGAAATGATCGTGCAGGTAAGCGACGAGCAGCACGGTCGCGGTGGCCTCGCACGCAATGCGGAGCAGCACAACGAGATTGATGTAGCGGGGCCGCTCGGCCATCACCCGCGCCAGCCGGACCGCACCGGGCCGCTTGTCGCGCACCAACTCCTCGACCCGCGCCAGCGATACGGTACTGATGGCGGCGTCTATGGCGGCGAACAGGCTCCCCAGCAGGATCAGTGCGATCGCGCCGATCAGCGGCGCCAGTCCCATCACGGGTTGTCGAAGAACCGCGACTTGTCGAGCAGCCGGCGGTCCTTCTCGGCCTGGCGGTCGCTGTGGTAGGCGTCCACCTGCTCGGCGACCCACTCCTCGAGCAGTTGACGCTGCAGAGCGAACATCTCCTTCTCCTCGTCGGGCTCGGCGTGGTCGTACCCCAGCAGGTGCAGCACCCCGTGGACGGTCAGCAGCGCCAGTTCCTGGCCGAGGGTGTGCCCGGCTGTCTTGGCCTGCCCGGCGGCGAACTCCGGGCACAGCACGATGTCTCCCAACATCGCCGGACCAGGCTCGGGGGAATCCGGCCGCCCACCGGGTTCGAGCTCGTCCATTGGAAAGCTCATCACATCGGTGGGGCCGGGCAGATCCATCCACCGCATGTGCAGATCGGCCATCGCGCCGGTGTCGAGCAGGACCATAGACAGCTCGGCGCCCGGGTTGACCTTCATCTTGCGGATCACGAAACGCGCGACGCTGATCAGTTCCTCTTCGGACACGTCGAGGCCGGATTCGTTGGACACCTCGATGCTCACCGCAGCCCCCTACCGCCGCGACTGCCGCCGCGGCCGGTCGGCGGCGGGTTGTTCGGCGGCTCGGGCGTAAGCGTCGACGATTTCCGAGACCAGCCGGTGGCGCACCACGTCGGCGCTGGTGAGTTCGGAGAAGTGGATGTCGTCGATACCGCCGAGAACGTTCATCGCGGCCCGCAGGCCGGAGGTGGCGCCACCGGGCAGGTCGACCTGGGTGATGTCGCCGGTCACCACGATCTTGGAGCCGAAACCCAGCCGGGTCAGGAACATCTTCATCTGCTCGGCGGTGGTGTTCTGCGCCTCGTCGAGAATGATGAACGCGTCATTGAGGCTGCGGCCGCGCATGTAGGCCAGCGGCGCCACCTCGATCACCCCGGCGCTGAGTAGCTTCGGGATGGCATCGGGATCCATCATGTCGTGCAGCGCATCGTAGAGCGGACGCAGGTAGGGATCGATCTTCTCGCTCAGCGAACCGGGCAGAAAGCCAAGGCGCTCACCGGCTTCCACCGCCGGGCGGGTCAGGATGATGCGGGTGACCTGCTTGGTCTGCAGCGCGTTGACCGCCTTGGCCATCGCCAGATAGGTCTTGCCGGTACCGGCCGGACCGATGCCGAACACGATGGTGTGTCCGTCGATGGCGTCGACGTAGCGTTTCTGGTTCAGCGTCTTGGGCCTGATGGTCTTGCCGCGGCGGGACAGGATGTCGAGGCTGAGCACCTCGGCCGGCGAGGCGCCCTCGGCACCCGCCACCATGGCGACACTGCGACGCACGGCGTCCGGGGAGAGCGCCTGTCCGCCGGCCGCGATGGCGATGAGTTCGGAGACGACGCGCTCGGCCAACACAACGTCGGCCGGGGCGCCGGACAGGTTGATGGTGTTGCCGCGGACGTGGACATCGGCTCCCAGTGCCTGCTCCAGGGCGCGCAGATTGGCATCCGCCGAACCGAGCAGACCCACGACGAGGTCGGGCGGAACAGTCATGCTGCTGCGTACGGTCGCGGCGGCGGTTGTCTCGCGGGGCGTCACGTGGTTTTCGATGCCTGCTCTTTCGGGAACGTTTCGGGCGGTTGGGGCGATTCTACCGCCGCGAAGCGGTGCTCCGGCGGGGTTCACTCGATCGCCCACCTGGCGGTGAGCACCCCGAGGGCACCCAGGGCGACCGCTGCCGCGGTGGAGGTACGCAGCACGGTGGGACCGAGTCGGACCGCCCTGGCTCCCGCGGCCACCAGCAGATCGATCTCCCCATCGCCGATACCGCCCTCCGGACCGACCACGACGACAAGCGAATTCGCTTGTGCCACACCATCTTCAGACAGTGCCCGATCGGCGGACTCATGCAATACCAGCACCACCGCGCCATCGGCGGCGCGATCCGCAAGATAGGCGCACAACTCCTCGGTGGACTTCGGCCCCTGCACGTCAGGGATCCAGGCACGCCGCGACTGCCGGGCGGCCGAGCGGGCCACCGCCCGCCAGCGGCGCAGTCCGTTGGCGGCTCGGTCGCCGTCCCATCGGGCCACGCAGCGCTGCGCCTGCCAGGCGACGAACTCGTCTGCGCCGGCCTCGGTGGCCAGTTCGATCGCGAGTTCGGAGCGTTCCGACTTCGGAATCGCCTGCACGATCGTCACCGGGGGCCGGGGCGGCGGCACCGTGCGACTGGCAAGCACCCGGGCTGTCAGGCTCCGCTTGTCCGCGCTCTGCACGACGCAGTCGGCCACGGCCCCGGCGCCGTCGGAGAGCACCAACTCCTCTCCAGGCCGCAGCCGACGTACCGAGGCCGCGTGGAATCCCTCATCGCCGTCGACCACTGCGACGCCGCCGACGGCCGGGATGGATTCGGCGTAGAACAGCGTCGCGACCAAGGGATCAGCGACCGGTGAAGGTCTCGCGCAGGCGACTGAACAACCCGCCCCCGGACCCCGCCTTGGCGGCCCGGGTCGAGCGCACCTCCGCCTGCTCGGTGTTGCGGCTCTTGACCTCGCCGAGGAGTTCCCGGGTGCGGGCGTCGAGCTTGGTGGGCACCACGACCTCGATGTGGGCGTGCAGGTCGCCACGAACGTCGGTGCGCATCCTCGGCATTCCGCGGCCGCGCAGCGTGGTGACCGCGCCGGGCTGGGTGCCGGCGGCGATGCTGATCTCGGTCGCGCCGTCGAGGATCGCCTCGACGCTGAGAGCGGTGCCCAGTGCGGCGTCAACCATGGGCACCGAAATCGTGAAGTGCAGGTCGTCGCCGTCGCGGGTGAACACCTCGTGCGGCTGCTCGTGAACTTCGACATATAGATCGCCGGCGGGGCCGCCGCCGGGGCCGACCTCGCCCTGGGCGGCCAGCCGCACCCGCATCCCGTCGCCGATGCCGGCCGGCAGTTTGACGTTGATCGTCCGCCGGTCCCGAACCCGGCCGTCGCCTCCGCACTGGTGGCATGGATCCGGGATGACCTCGCCGACGCCGGCGCAGGTGGGGCACGGCCGTGAGGTCATGACCTGGCCGAGGAGCGAACGCTGGACGCTCTGCACCTCGCCGCGGCCGCCACAGGTCTCGCAACCGGTGGGCAGGGAGTCGCCGTGGGTCCCGCGGCCCTGACACAGGGTGCACAGCACCGCGGTGTCCACGGTCACCTGTTTGGTGATGCCGGTGGCGCAATCTTCGAGGGTCACCCGCATCCGCAGCAGCGAGTCCGATCCGGGCCGGACCCGGCCGACCGGGCCGCGTGAACCCATACCGCCGCCGAAGAACGCCTCGAACACGTCCCCGAGGCCACCGAAACCGGCGAAACCGCCACCCGATCCGGCAGTGGCCAGCGGGTCGCCGCCGAGATCGACGATCCTACGCTTCTCCGGATCGGACAGCACCTCGTAGGCGGTACTGATCTCCTTGAACAGCTGCTGGGCCTGCTCGTCGGGATTGATGTCCGGGTGCAGCTCGCGGGCCAGCTTGCGATAGGCGCGCTTGATCTCCGAATCGCTTGCGCCCCTGCTCACTCCGAGCAGTCCGTAATAGTCGCGTGCCACGCTGGCCTTTCCGTCACATCTCTGGGGCGCCGGCCACTCAGCCGGCGCGGTTACCCAGAACCTCGCCGATGTACATCGCCACCGCCGCGACATTGGCGATCGTTCCGGGATAGTCCATGCGGGTCGGGCCGACCACGCCCATCCCGCCGTACACCGTTCCCGCACTGCCGTAGCCGGTGCTGACCACCGAGGTGCCTGCCATCTGTTCAGCCTCGGTCTCATGGCCGATCCGAACCGTCACCTTACCGGCCTCCTGCTGAGCGGCGAGCAGTCGGAGAACCACCACCTGCTCCTCGAGCGCCTCAAGCACCGAGCGCAACGATCCGCCGAAGTCAGCGGTGTTGCGGGTGAGGTTGGCGGTGCCGCCCATCAGCAGCCGCTCCTCGGTGTACTCAACGAGTGACTCCAGCAGCACGGTCGCCGAGCGGCCCACGGCGTCGCCGAACTTGCCACCCCGGCCGGGCCCGGTGCTGAGCCGACCGGCCAGATCGGCCACCGCCACCGAGGCGGCCGCGAGCTTCTTGCCCTCCAGCGCCTGGCCGAGCAGGTCGCGCAGCCTGGCCAGTTGCTGCTCGTCGATGGTGTCGCCCAACTCCACGACGCGCTGGTCGACCCGGCCCGAGTCGGTGATCACCACCAGCAGCAGCCGGGCCGGGGTCAGCGCGACCACCTCGAGGTGGCGCACGGTGGACGCCGACAGGGTCGGGTACTGCACGATCGCCACCTGCCGGGTCAGCTGGGCCAGCAACCGGACCGCCCGGCGCAGCACGTCGTCAAGGTCGACCCCGGATTCCAGGAACGTCAGGATGGCCCGGCGCTCGGGGGCGGACATCGGCTTGACATCGTCGAGGCGGTTGACGAACTCGCGGTACCCCTTCTCGGTGGGCACCCGCCCGGAACTGGTGTGCGGCGCCGCAATGTAGCCCTCGGCCTCCAGCACCGCCATGTCGTTGCGCACCGTGGCACTGGAGACGCCGAGACTGTGCCGCTCGACGAGCGCCTTGGATCCGATCGGCTCCTTGGTGGCGACGAAGTCGGCGACGATGGCGCGCAGCACCTCGAAGCGGCGGTCGTCGGCGCTACTCATCTCGGCTCGTCCCTCCCGGCTCGGCTCGCATCCGCCGGCTCAACTGGCGTCGGCCCTCGCAGTTTACGGGCGGTCGGCACTCGGCCAAGGCCGGTGTCAGTCGTCGAGTAGGTCGCGCACCACCGCGTCGGCGAGCAGTCGGCCCCTCTCGGTGAGCACCAGGCGGCCGTCGGCCACCGTCAACGTGCCGTCGGCGATCGCCCGTTGCCCGCGCCGCCGTTCGGAGTCGGTCAGCGCGTCCGGCGCCAGTCCCTCGCGCAGCCGGATGCCGAGCAGCACCTCCTCGGTGTGACGAGCACGGGCTTCGAGGCGCTCGAAGTCGGCTACCGGGAGTTGCCCTTGATGTAGACGGGCCGCATAGGCGTTGGGGTGCTTGACATTCCACCAACGGATGTCCCCCACGAACCCGTGCGCGCCCGGTCCGGCACCCCACCACTGTCCGCCGTTCCAGTAGCCCATGTTGTGCCGGCACTCCCCGCCCGGCCGGCTCCAGTTGGATACCTCGTACCAGTTCAGGCCCGCGGCGGACAGTCTGGCGTCGAGTAATTCGTACCGGCGGGCCAGCACGTCGTCGTCGGGGGCGGCGATCTCGCCGCGACGTACCTTCCGCGCCAGGGCGGTGCCGTCTTCGACCACCAGCGCGTAGGCCGAGACGTGATCCACCCCGGCCGCCAGTGCCGCTTCCACTGAGCACGCCAGGTCGTCGTCGGACTCCCCCGGCGTTCCGTAGATCAGGTCGATGTTGACCTGGGCGAAACCGGCTGACCGGGCCTCCCGAACGGCCTCGACAGCCCGACCGGGCGAGTGCGTGCGGTCCAGGACGGCCAGCACCCGCGCCGAGGCGGACTGCATACCGAGGGACACCCGGGTGAAGCCGGCGGCACGAATACCCTCGAAGAACTCAGGTGACGTGGAATCCGGGTTGGCCTCGGTGGTGATTTCCGCATCGGCGGCCAACGAGAAATTGTCCCGGATCCCGTCGAGCACCGAACGAAGCCCGCCGACCCCCAGCAGCGATGGCGTCCCGCCGCCGACGAACACGGTGTCCACCGCCACCGGGCCCACCCGATCGGCGGCCAGTGCCAGTTCGGTCCGCAACGCCGCCAGCCAGCCGTCGGGGGTCGAATCCCCCAACTCGGACGCGGTGTAGGTATTGAAGTCGCAGTATCCGCATCGGGTGGTACAGAACGGCACGTGCACATAGATGCCGAATGCGGTGCCCGGGGTCAGGGCGAGCGCGGGCAGGTCCGGGCCGGCGGTGCTTCGTAGCGGGACCGACATGTGATGAGTGTCGCAGAAAGCCGAGTTCCGGCCGGTTACGGGCATCATCGCGGCCGTGGCACAATAACGACCATGTCAGCCGCCGAGGGGTCTATCCCAACTCGCCGCTGTTGTTGTCCTGCCTTGCTGCCGTAGGCCCTGTGCACCCGCTGGTTGCCGGATCTGCGCCACCGGAGAGTCCACCCGGCGGCCGGCGCGATTCGAACACCGGCTCCCCCGACCCTAGGAGCATCCCATGACTGCAACCGATCCGACTCACGCACCGAAGCAGCGTGGCGAGGGCCAGTGGGCCCTCGGCGACCGGGAGCCGCTCAACGCCAACGAACAGCTGAAGAAGGACGACGCCCCGCTCAATGTGCGGGAACGGATCGAGACCATCTACGCCCGGGACGGATTCGACAGCATCGACAAGACCGACCTGCGCGGCCGGTTCCGCTGGTGGGGTCTCTACACCCAGCGGGTGCAGGGTTACGACGGCACGTTCACCGGCGACGAGAACATCGATCTACTCGAGGCGCCGTACTTCATGCTGCGGGTCCGCAGCGACGGCGGCGT
>CAMCWJ010000040.1 GCA_945882475.1 Bifidobacterium breve | reverse complement strand
GGTGCTTCGCACGGCCGTCAACCAGCCCGTCGCCGACGACTGGGACTGGAGCGACTCCACCATCGAGGTCATCGAGACCCGCGAAGAGGCCGTCGTCTCCAAGACCGCCCACGTCGCCGAGGAGATCCGGCTGCGCACCGAGGAGACCGAGCACACCGAGACCATCAAGGAAACGGTGCGCAAGCAGCACGCCGAGGTCGAGCACCTCGACGAGGACGGCAAGGTCATCTCCAAGTAGTTCCCTTTCCCCGCAAGCGCGCAACGGCCGCCACGATCATTCGAGGCGGCCGTTGTCGTCTGCACCTTCCCTGTCGGCCACGCACGCCGTAGCCTGATGTGATACCGGTCACACAATGGTCATGACAACAACAGGGTCATCACAACAACAGGGTCATCACAACAACGGGGGCGGGTGGGCTGATATGCGCATCGCGGACATCCTGCGGGACAAGGGCTCGGCGGTGGCAACGGTGACCGAGACGACGACGGTCACCGCCCTGCTCGCCGAGTTGTCGATCCGCAATATCGGCGCCATGGTCGTGGTCGGCCAGGACGGGGTGGTCGGTGTGGTCTCCGAGCGCGATGTCGTGCGCAAGCTGCACGAGCATGGCCCCGGTCTCCTTCGCCGCTCGGTCGCCGACATCATGAGCGGACTGGCTGTGACCTGCGGTCCGCAGGATCCGATAGACGACCTCGCGGCGCTGATGACGCACAACCGGGTCCGGCACGTACCGGTGCTCGACGCCGGCCGGCTGGCGGGGATCGTCAGCATCGGCGACGTGGTCAAGAACCGGATGGAGGAACTGCAGGCCGAGCGCCAGCAGTTGCGCGCCTACATCACCCAGGGTGGCTAGGGCGCGGCTGGGGACTCAGCGCCAGGAGTACTCGACCCGCAAGCGGGTCGCGACCACCTCGAACGTCGGCCGATCCAGGATCGCGCCTTCCCGCCGGATGCCCTCCTCGGGCACGTCGAGCACCCGGTCCAGCCGAACCCAACTGGGCCGGCCCTCGTAGTCCCAGCTTCCGGCGCCGATGCTGATCCAGGTCGGGTCGTCGCCGTGGTGAGTCTGACTTGAGAGCATCAGGCCCAGCAGCGTGCGCTCTTCGCGCCCGATCACCAGGACCGGGCGGTCCTTGCCCCGGGTCGGGTCGTCCTCATAGGTCACCCAGGTCCAGACGATCTCACCCGGATCGGCGCGACCATCAAGATCGGGCGCGTAGACCACCTCGCGGGCGCGGTGGGCAGTGGGGGTACTGGTGTTGGTCACCGGTCGCCCGGTCGCGATCGCCACCTGCTGCTGTACGGGCAGGGCACCGGCCACCAGTGCTTCGATGCCCATGCGCAGGCCCTGTTGCAGGGTGCGCTGCATTGCGTTCGGGTCCTGCAATTGGCGCAGTAGCTTGGGAGCCTCGCTGAAAAGCAGGTGCTCGGCCAAGCGCTGAAACGTCCTCCACTGCGACGCCATTCTCGACAGCATAGGCGAGCGGAGTGAAACTCGGCGGCGCGTCGTGACCGGGTCCGGGGGCCCAAGTGTCGATAGGCTGGGAGGTGCCGACACCTGCTGCGAGACCTCGCACGGGTACCGCCCGTCAGGAGATCCCATCAGCAGCTTCGCCGACCAGACCTTTACGGCGCCGGCGCAGATTCGGAACTTCTGCATCATCGCCCACATCGATCACGGCAAGTCCACCCTTGCCGACCGGATGCTGCAGTTGACCGGTGTGGTCGCCGACCGCGACATGCGCGCGCAGTACCTGGATCGAATGGACATCGAGCGTGAGCGCGGCATCACCATCAAAGCGCAGAACGTCCGGCTGCCATGGACGGTGAAGCAGGGACCCGATGCCGGGGACTACGTGCTGCATTTGATCGATACCCCGGGTCACGTCGACTTCACCTACGAGGTGTCGCGGGCTCTTGAGGCCTGTGAGGGCGCGGTGCTGCTGGTCGACGCCGCCCAGGGCATCGAGGCGCAGACGCTGGCCAATCTGTACCTGGCCATGGACCGCGACCTGACCGTCATCCCGGTGCTCAACAAGATCGATCTGCCCGCCGCCGACCCAGAGCGCTACGCCGGCGAGATCGCCCACATCATCGGCTGCGATCCCGGTGATGTGCTGCGGGTGTCCGGTAAGACCGGGGTGGGGGTCACGGCCCTGCTCGACGAGGTCGTGCGGCAGGTACCCGCTCCGGTGGGAATCGCCGAGGGGCCCACCCGGGCGATGATCTTCGATTCGGTCTACGACATCTACCGCGGCGTGGTCACCTACGTGCGGGTGGTGGACGGCAGGATCACCCCGCGCGAGCGGATCAAGATGATGTCCACCGGGACCGTGCACGAATTGCTTGAGGTCGGCATCGTTTCCCCGGATCCCAAGCCGTCGGTCGGTCTCGGCGTGGGTGAGGTGGGCTATCTGATCACCGGCGTGAAGGACGTTCGTCAGTCCAAGGTCGGCGACACCGTCACGACCGCCCGCCACGGCGCCACCGAGGCGCTGACCGGCTACCGCGAACCCAGGCCGATGGTGTATTCCGGGCTCTATCCGGTCGACGGGTCTGACTATCCCAACCTGCGCGAGGCGCTGGACAAACTGCAACTCAACGACGCCGCGCTGACCTACGAGCCGGAAACCTCAGTGGCACTGGGCTTCGGGTTCCGGTGCGGCTTTTTGGGTCTGCTGCACATGGAGATCACCCGGGAGCGCCTTGAGCGCGAGTTCGACCTCGATCTGATCTCGACCTCCCCGAACGTGGTCTACCGGGTGATCTGCGAGGACGGCGCGGAGAAGATCGTCACCAATCCTTCGGACTGGCCGGACGGCAAGATCCCGGTGGTCTACGAGCCGGTGGTGAAGTGCACCGTCATCTCACCGAGCGAGTTCATCGGCACCATCATGGAACTGTGCCAGTCGCGCCGCGGCGAGTTGGGAGGCATGGACTATCTGTCGCCCGAACGCGTCGAACTGCGCTACGTGATGCCACTGGGCGAGATCATCTTCGACTTCTTCGACTCGCTGAAGTCGCGCACCCGCGGTTACGCCAGCCTGGACTACGAGGAAGCCGGAGAACAGGAGGCCGCCTTGGTCAAGGTCGACATCCTGCTGCAGGGCGAGGCCGTCGACGCCTTCAGTGCGATCGTGCACAAGGACTCGGCCCAGGCCTACGGCCAGAAGATGACCACCAAGCTCAAGGAACTCATTCCGCGCCAGCAGTTCGAAGTTCCGATTCAGGCTGCCATCGGCTCGAAAATCATTGCCCGCGAAAACATCCGGGCGATCCGCAAGGATGTGCTCTCCAAGTGTTACGGCGGTGACATCACCCGCAAGCGCAAACTGCTGGAGAAGCAGAAAGAAGGCAAGAAGCGGATGAAGACGATCGGGCGGGTCGAGGTCCCGCAGGAGGCGTTCGTCGCTGCGCTGTCCACCGACTCGCCGGGCGACAAGTCTGCCGACAAGGCCCGCAAGTGAACCCCGTGCAGCGTGTTTTGGCAGTGCTCGCTGCGGCGAGCAGCACCATGATGTTGATGTCCTGTTCGGCCACCGTCGACGGTGCGGCGATGCGGCAGAATTCGGCGTCACGTCCGCCCCTGCAGTACCTCCTGCCTGACGTCGACGAGGTCGACCTCGCGGTCGGAAATCTCCTCGATGTCACCGGACCGCCCAACATCGGCTCGATCAGCTTGCTGCCCAACGGCATTCGCGACAGCTCAGCTGTCAGACCGCTGGACTGCCTGGGCGTGGTCACCCCGTTGATGCAGGTGGTCTACGAAAACGCGGGCGTGCGCGGCGTCGCCTGGCGCGACTTCGCCCGGTTCGGGGCGGGCCTGACGGTCTCCAGTGCTGAGGCCGGGGTGGTGCGCTTTGATTCTGACGCCGAGGCGGCTCGGGTATTCGCCGGATTCCTCACCCAGTGGCGCTCCTGCGCCGGCACCACGGTCCGACTCGGTCCCGTCAGCGCCGAACTCGGACTGCTGGTGACCGACGTTCGCGTCACCGGCCCGGTGCTCTCGGCGACCATCGTCAGCGAGGCCGGTGACGACGAGGCCGCGTTCCCCACCGAACACGCCGTGGGCTTGGCGGCTGACTGCATCGTGGACGTCGATGTGGCGATCACCGATCCGGTGGCGAGCAGACGAGTGGCCACGACACGGGCCGCCGATCTCGCCACGACGATGCTGAACAAGATCCGCGCGGCGGGCTGAACAAAATCCGCGCGGCGGGCTGCGTCGCTAGGCCGGAGCGTTGGCGGGCTGAAACACCCCGGTGCCGTCGGCCAGTTCCTCGGCCCGGATGACGTGCACCACCGCGTTGATCAGCGCCAGGTGGGTGAAGGCCTGCGGGAAGTTGCCCAGGTGCCGACCGGTGCTGGGCTCGATCTCCTCGGCGTAGAGGTGCAGTGGGCTGGCGAAGGACAGCAGCCGCTCGCACAGGTGCCGGGCGCGGCTCACCTCGCCGATCTCCACCAGAGCCGACACCAGCCAGAACGAGCAGATGGTGAAGCTGCCCTCTTCGCCGGAGAGGCCGTCGTCGGTCTCATCGGTGCGGTAGCGCAGCACCAGGCCATCCTCGGTGAGCTCGTCGGCGATCGCCAGCACGGTGGCCCGCACCCGCGGGTCGTCCGGCGGCAGGAATCGCAGCAGCGGCACCAGCAGCAGCGAGGCGTCCAGGGCGTCGCTGCCATAGCGCTGGGTCAGCACGCCCCGGGAGTCCACGCCGTTGGCCAGGATGTCGGCCTTGATCTCGTCGGCCACCACTCGCCATTGCTGGGCGAAGCTCTTGGAACCCTGAAGCTCGGCCAGTTTGGCGCCCCGGTCCAGCGCCACCCAGCACATTACTTTTGAGGATGTGAAGTGCTGCGGCTCGCCGCGCACCTCCCAGATTCCGCGGTCGGGCTCACGCCAATGCTTGACCGCTTCCTCGACCTGTTCCTTGAGCACCGGCCACAGCTGATCGGGGATGTTCTCCCGCGATTTGCAGTGCAGGTACACCGAATCCAGCATGGTGCCCCAGATGTCGTGCTGGCGTTGGTTGTAGGCGCCGTTGCCGATCCGCACCGGCCGCGCACCGTCGTAGCCGGAGAGGTGGTCGAGTTCGGCCTCGACAAGTTCGCGCTCCCCGCCCACGGCATACATCACCTGTAGTGGCTGGCGTTCATCGTTGTTAGCACCCGACACGTCGGCGATGAACGAGAAGAAGTCGTCGGCTTCGCGGTCGAGTCCCAGCGTGTAAAGACCCCACAGCGCGAAGGTGGAATCGCGCACCCATGCGTAGCGGTAGTCCCAATTCCGTTGGCCTTGCGGTGTTTCCGGCAGCGAGGTGGTGCTGGCCGCCAGCAATGCACCGGTCGGCGAATACGTCAGGCCCTTCAGGGTGAGCGCACTGCGCTGAAGGTAGGACCGCCACGGGTGATCAGGGAAATGGCCGATGTTGATCCACTGCCGCCACGCCTCGCTGGTCTGCCACATCTTGTCGGTGGCTTCCTCGTAGGTTTTCGGCGCTGGATGCTGGGACCACGACAGCGCCACGAAGACGTTGTCACCCTCCTTGAGTCGGGTGCGAGCACGGGCCTCACGGCCCTCGAGTCCGATCCGCAGGTTGGTGGTCAGCACGAGAGCCGGATGGGCGTCGGAATCGACGCGGGCCCGCGAGATCGCCTCGCCGTAGGCGTTGGCGGAGTACTCCCATGTCGCGTTGATGCGGCCGTAGTCGAAGGAGGGCTCGCAGGTCATCGCCAACTCGACGGTGCCGCTTACACAGCGCACGGTGCGCAGTAGCAGGTGTTCGGCATCCCAGTCCATCGGGGTGCGCCGGTGGGTCCGGGACCGGGTCTCGACGTCATGCCAGGGACCCATCACCAACGCGTCCCGCACCACCAGCCAGCCGGTCGGCGTCTGCCAGGTGGTCTCCATGATCAGACTGCCCGGCAGATAGCGACGGGCGGCCGGAACCGTGACGCCGTAGGGCCCAAGCCGGAAGTGCCCGGCACCGCGGTCCAGGATGGCCCCGAACACGCTGGGGGAATCCGGCCGCGGCACGCACATCCATTCCACCGATCCCGCGGCCGAAATCAGGCAGGTGTTCTCGCAGTCGGACAGGAACGCGTAATCGGCGATCGGGGGGAACGGGGTGCGCGTGGGTCCCGACGGCGCGTAGGGCGGCGATTCGGCAACCGTCAGGGGCGAGGGCGGCGCAGCGGTGGGCTGCGCGATGTCCGCCAGTGCGGATTCGGCGTGCGGAGCCATCCCGCCATCATGTCGGTCGGGGGTCCCAGCGTCCACCGAACGGCCCAGAACCCCGGCCCGGGTCCGCCGCCGAATAGGGTGGGGAGGTGTCCGGTTTCCTCAGTTGGTGGGACGGTGCCGAACTGTGGCTGTCGGGACGTGGCTTCGTACTCCAGACGCTGATCGTGATGCCGGTGGTGCTGGCACTGGCCTACGGAATCGCGGTGGCCTTGGACACAGTGCTGGGCAGTGGCATTGCGGTGGTGCGCCGGTTGCGCGGCGAGCAGGAGCCACCCCGGTGACCGGGATGCCGCGATCCGGGGTGACGCTGGCTCTGGTCGCACTGCTGGTCCTGGTCATCGCAGCCTGGCTGCTAAATCGCTAGGCTCCGCGCCGATTCCGATACCCACGGCTCTGCTATGCTGCCCGCTATGCGATCGACGGCACGTGGCGGCACGGGTGCGTTTCTGCCTGCCGTGAACGTCTGCGCTGCCGTGTTCGTTGATTCCTGCTGTTGTCGTTGACCCCCACTGCCCGTCCAGTGTGGTTGGTAGTCACGGCATTTCGCTGCTGATCCATCACCTTCCGTTGCGACGGGCTTTCCTCCGCCCGATTTTTTGACAACGAGAAAGGCCCTTTCGATGTCTGCAGTGGTTCCCCGGTTCTCGGGGTCTCGCAAACGCCTGCGCGCCGCCGTCGTTTTGGCGGTCACCGCCACCATGCTCACCGCCTGCGGTGGCGGAGCCAGCGATGTGGTTGGTGACAAGGCGGGTGAGAAGGCCGACACTACGTTGAACCTGATCGCCTACGCCGTGCCCGAACCGGGCTGGAGCAAGATCATTCCCGCGTTCGCCGCCACACCGGAGGGAAAGGGCGTGGCCGTCACGACGTCCTACGGCGCCTCCGGTGACCAGTCCCGCGCCGTCGTCGACGGCAAGCCGGCCGACGTGGTGAACTTCTCGGTCGAACCCGATGTGACCAGACTGGTCAAGGCGGGCAAGGTTGCGCAGGACTGGGACGCCGGCGTCACCAGGGGAATTCCGTTCGGTTCGGTGGTCAGCCTGGTGGTCCGCAAGGGCAACCCGAAGAACATCAAGGACTGGGACGACCTGCTGGCACCCGGCATTGAGGTGGTGACGCCCAGCCCGCTGAGTTCGGGGTCGGCCAAGTGGAACCTGCTCGCGCCGTACGCGGCTAAGAGCGACGGCGGCCGAAACCAGCAGGCCGGTCTGGACTTCGTCGATAAACTGGTATCCGGGCACGTCAAGACCCGCCCCGGCTCCGGCCGCGAGGCCACCGACATATTCCTACAGGGAACCGGGGACGTTCTGTTGAGCTACGAGAACGAGGCCATCAACGTCGAGCGGCAGGGCAAGGACGTCGAGCACATCAACCCGCCGCAGAACTTCAGGATCGAGAATCCGGTCGCGGTGGTCACCACCGGCGCCCACCTCGACAAGGCCGGCGCTCTGAAGAACTTCCTGTTCACCCCGGAGGGCCAGCGGATCTGGGCGGAGGCCGGATTCCGTCCGGTCGACCCGGCCGTCGCCGCCGAATTCGCCACGGATTTCCCGACGCCGCAGAAGCTGTGGACCATCGCCGACCTCGGCGGTTGGAAGACGGTGGATCCGACCCTCTTTGACAAGGACAATGGCGCCATCACGGTGATCTACAAGAAGGCCACTGGATGACAGCTGCTGCTCTCTGGCCCCGGCGGGACCGGGGCACGCCGGCACTGGCCGGGGCGGCGTCGGTGTGGCTGAGTGTGATCGTCCTGCTACCGCTGGCGGCCATCGTCTGGCAGTCGGCCAAGGGCGGTTGGGCCGCATTCGTCGCCGCCATCACCTCCGGGGCGGCGATGGACTCGTTCCGGGTCACCGTGACGGTGTCGATCGGCGTCACCTTGATCAACTCGGTGTTCGGCCTGCTGGTGGCCTGGGTGCTGACCCGGGATGACTTCGCCGGGAAGCGCCTGGTCGATGCGCTGATCGATCTGCCCTTTGCGCTGCCCACCATCGTGGCGAGCCTCGTCATGCTTGCCCTCTACGGCCCGAGCAGTCCGGTGAATATCCAACTGCAGCACACCAAGTGGGGAGTGGGCGTGGCACTGCTGTTCGTCACCCTGCCCTTCGTGGTGCGCTCAGTGCAACCGGTGCTGCTCGAACTCGACCACGAGGTCGAGGAGGCGGCGGCTTCGCTGGGCGCCTCCAACCCGGTGATCTTCACGCGGGTGATCCTGCCGGCGCTGCTGCCGGCCCTGCTCTCCGGCGCGGGCCTGGCGTTCGCTCGTGCGATCGGCGAGTTCGGTTCGGTGGTGCTGATCGGCGGTGCCATTCCCGGTGAGACTGAAGTCTCCTCACAGTGGATCCGCACTCTGATCGAGAACGACGATCGCACCGGCGCGGCAGCGGTTTCCATTGTGCTGCTGGTGGTTTCATTTCTGGTTCTCCTGCTGCTGCGGACCATCGGATCGCGCGCCGCCAAGCGGGAGGCGCTGGCCGCGTGATTCTTTCTCCGATGGCGCGCTACCTGAGCCGCTACGCCGCGCTGGCCTATATCGCGATGCTGATTGCAGTCCCGGTCGGTCTGATCCTCTACCGGACGTTCGCACCGGGCTTCGGCGCCTTCGTCGCCTCCATCACCACCCCGGCCGCGATCTCGGCGCTTCAGCTCTCGCTGCTGGTCGTCGCGATCGTGGTCCCGCTCAACGTGATCTTCGGGGTGCCCACCGCACTGTTGCTGGCGCGCAGGCGGTTTCGCGGCAAGTCAGCCCTGCAGGCCGCGATCGACCTGCCGTTCGCCGTCTCGCCGGTGGTGGTGGGGGTGTCGCTGATCCTGCTGTGGGGCTCGGCGGGCCTGCTCGGCTTCGTGGAGAACGATCTGGGCTTCAAGATCATCTTCGGCCTGCCCGGCATCGTGCTGGCGAGCATTTTCGTCACCGTCCCCTTCGTCATCCGCGAGGTCGAACCGGTTTTGCACGAGTTGGGCACCGACCAGGAGGAGGCGGCGGCGACGCTGGGATCGACGTGGTGGCAGACGTTCTGGCGGATCACCCTGCCGTCGATCCGGTGGGGGCTGACCTACGGAGTAGTGCTGACCGTCGCCCGAACGCTGGGCGAGTACGGTGCGGTGATCATGGTGTCGTCGAACCTGCCCGGAACGTCGCAGACCCTGACGCTGCTGGTGTCCGAACGCTACAACCGCGGCGCCGAGTACGGCGCCTATGCTGTCTCGACCTTGTTGATGATGGTCGCTGTGCTCGTCCTGGTGGCCCAGGTCGTCCTGGACGCCCGGCGCCGCAGGGTGACGGATTAGGAACACCATGACCGACGCGATCATCGTCACGGGCGCCAACAAGCGCTACGGCGATTTCACCGCCCTCGACGACGTCGACTTCGTGGTGCCCACCGGTTCGCTGACGGCTCTGCTGGGTCCCAGCGGATCCGGCAAGTCCACGCTGCTGCGGGCCATCGCCGGCCTGGACCGGCCGGACAGCGGCTCCGTCGTCATCCACGGCGAGGACGTCACCAACGTGCCACCCCAGCGGCGCGGTATCGGGTTCGTCTTCCAGCACTACGCGGCGTTCAAGCACCTGACCGTCCGCGACAACGTCGCATTCGGCCTCAAGATCCGCAAGCAGCCCAAGGCCGAGATCAGGGACAAGGTCGACAGGCTCCTCGAGATCGTGGGCCTGGCCGGTTTTCAGGCCCGCTATCCGAATCAGTTGTCCGGCGGCCAGCGCCAGCGCATGGCCCTGGCCCGTGCGCTGGCGGTGGATCCTCAGGTGCTCCTCCTCGATGAACCGTTCGGCGCACTCGACGCCAAGGTCCGCGAGGACCTGCGGGCCTGGCTGCGCCGATTGCACGACGAAGTGCATGTCACGACGGTGCTGGTCACCCACGACCAGTCCGAGGCCCTCGATGTCGCCGACCGGATAGCGGTGATCAACAAGGGCCGCATCGAGCAGATCGGCCCGCCCGCCGAGGTGTATGACCGGCCGGCCAATCCGTTCGTGATGTCGTTTCTGGGCACCGTCTCCTCGCTGAACGGAATCCTGGTGCGCCCGCATGACATTCGGGTGGGTCGAACGCCGGAGATGGCGATCGCGACCGGGGACGGTACCGCCGAGAGCACCGGAGTCACCCGGGCCGTGATCGACCGCATCGCGTACCTGGGTTTCGAGGTTCGGGTCGAACTCACCAGTGCGACCACCGGTGCGGCATTCACCGCCCAGATCACCCGCGGTGACGCCGAGGCATTGGCCCTCAAGGACGGCGATACCGTGTACGTGCGGGCCACCCGGATCCCGCTGATCTCCGATGTCGAGCAACAACAGGACGCGCTCGCCACGCCGGAGCCGCCCGACGCCAAGGACAACAGATGACCGCAGCACTACCGAACCGGGTGATGATCACGAACCGGGTGCTGATCGCCGCCTGTGCCATCGCGGTTGCTGCGGCGGCGACCACCGGGTGTACCCGTACGGTGGCCACCACTCCGGCCACCACAGGGCAGTCTTCGATCGCGCCATCAACCACCGAGGAGCAGGACATGACAGGCGGCAACGGCGGCAACGGCGGTCAGGGCGGCAAGGGTGGTGCCGGGGGTCAGGGTGGCCAGGGTGGTCAGGGCGGCCAGGGCGGCCAGGGTGGCAAGGGCGGTCAAGGTGGCAAGGGCGGACTTGGCGGGGCCGACGGAGCTGATGGTGCCGACGGCGCTGATGGAGCAGACGGGGCGAACTAAGCCGCCAGACGTTCGGCGACGGCCCGGTCGAACCGATCGAGCACCGTCGCCGCCAGGAGTGGGTGCGCGCCCAACGGCTTGGCCATCGCCACTCCCGCTGCTGAGGCGATCGCTTCGACGCGGTCGGTGATCCGTCCCGGCGCGATGAACCAGGGTGCCAGGACGATCCGCCGGACGCCGAGATCGCGTAGTTCGGCGATGCCGTCGGCCACCGAGGGTGCCTGGCCGGTTGCGAAGGCCACCCGCACCGCAGCGGCGGGCGAGAGTGCGCCGGCCAGGGTCGCGGTCCGTGCGTTCGCGGCGGCATCGGTGGATCCAACGGCAACCACCAGAATGCCGCTGTCGCAACTGTCGCTGTTGAGGTTCAGTTCGGACAGTCGCAGGCGCATCAACTCGACTAGCCGAGGGTCCTCACCGAGCGTCTCGGCCCGGCGGACATCGGCGCGGGCCTCGGCGATCATTGCCGGGATGTCCACCCGGGCGTGAAAGGCGCTGGCAAGAAGCAGCGGGGTGACCACAGCCGGGCCGTCGAGTCCGGTCAGTACATCGGTCAGGTTCGGGTCGTTCTTCTCGCAGAACGCCACCCGGACGTCCAGGCCCGGCCGGAGCAGACGGATCTGGTCGGCGGTGGCATGAGCGTTGGCCGCCGAGCGGGGGTCGTCGCTGCCGTGCGCGGTGAGCACCAGAATCGGCGATTCGCCAGGGCCCTTGGCGATCGGCGATTCGCGCCGGCTCATGATGCGTGCAACCCGCACTCGGTCTTGGACAGACCGGTCCAACGGCCGCTGCGCAGATCTGCTCCGTCGACGGGTTTGCTCGTGCACGGTGCGCAGCCGATGGACGGATAGCCCTCCTGCACAAGCGGATTCACCAATACGCCATGGGTGTCGATGTAGGCCTGCACGTCCTCGTCGGTCCAAGCCACGAGCGGGTTGACCTTAACCAGTCCGAAGGCCTCGTCGAAGGCGATCAGGGGTGCGTCGGCCCGGGTGGGCCCATCGGCCCGGCGGATCCCGGTGACCCACGCCGAGTAGCCGGCCAGTGCGCGGCGCAGTGGGACCACCTTGCGCAGCCGGCAGCATTCGCCGGGGTCGCGGGCGAACAGGTCCTTGCCCAGCAGTCGGTCCTGTTCGGCGACGGTGTGCGCCGGGGTGACGTTGACGACCGTGATGTCGTACACCGCCGCCGCCGCGTCGCGGGTGCCGATGGTCTCGGCGAAGTGGTAACCGGTGTCGAGGAACAGCACATCCACCCCGGGGCGGACCTTCGCGGCAAGATCGACGAGTAGCCCGTCCTGCATGTTCGAGGCCACCACGTAGTGCGAACCGAATTGGGCGTCGGTCCACGCCAGAACCTCTGATGCGCTCGCGCCGTCGAGTTCGGCCGCACCGCCGGCGGCCAAGGCCCGCAGGCTCTCGGCGCTCATCGGGCTCGTGGGGCTCATCGCAACTGAGCCTCATCTGCGCGCACTGCCCACTGGGCGAACCGCTCGCCGGGTTCGCGTTGCTCGGTGAAGTTACGCACCACCCGCTCGATATAGTCGCCCACTTCGGCGCCGGTGACCTTGTGCTGCCGCAGCTTTCGACCGAAGGCGCTGTCCAGGCCCAGGCTTCCGCCCAGGTGGACCTGGAAGCCCTCGGTGCTCCCGCCGTCGCCGTCCTCGATCACCTGGCCCTTGAACCCGATATCGGCAACCTGGATGCGGGCGCACGAGTTGGGACAGCCGTTGATGTTGATCGTGACCGGGACGTCGAGTGTCGCGTTGAGGTCGGCCAGGCGTTGTTCGAGTTCGGGAACCAGCACCTGGGCGCGCTTGCGGGTCTCGGCGAAGGACAGCTTGCAGAACTCGATTCCGCTGCAGGCCATCAGGTTTCGCCGCCAGTGCGACGGAGTCGAAGGAAGCCCGAGAGCATCCAGGCCGGCGATCAGTTCATTGAGCCTGTCATCGGGTACGTCCAGGATGATCAGTTTCTGGTACGGGGTGAACCGGATGCGGTCCGAGCCGACCCGTTCGGCAAGGTCGGCCACCGCGGTCAGGATGGTGCCCGACACCCGGCCGGCGATCGGGGCGACGCCGACGGCGTTGAGCCCGTTGCGCAGTCGCTGCACCCCGACGTGGTCGATGGGACGAACAACCGGTTCGGGTGCCGGGCCGTCGATCAACGGCCGCTTCAGGTATTCCGTCTCGAGGACCTGCCGGAACTTCTCGATGCCCCAGTCCTTGACGAGGAACTTCAGCCTTGCCTTGGACCGCAGGCGGCGATAGCCGTAGTCGCGGAAGAGACTGACCACCGCTTCCCAGACCTCGGGCACCTCGTCGAGTGGCACCCAGGCGCCGACCCGTTGGGCCAGCATCGGGTTGGTCGACAGTCCACCGCCGACCCACAGGTCCAAGCCGGGGCCGTGCTCGGGATGGTTCACCCCGATAAACGCGATGTCGTTGACCTCGTGCACGACGTCCTGCAGACCGCTGATGGCGGACTTGAACTTTCGCGGCAGGTTCGCATACTCCGGCTTGCCGACGTAGCGGCGCACGATCTCCTCGATCGCCGGCGTCGGATCGATGACCTCATCGAGGGACTCACCGGCCAGCGGCGAGCCGAGCACCACCCGCGGGCAGTCCCCGCACGCCTCGGTGGTCTGTAACCCGACGGCGTCGAGTCGTCGCCAGATCTCCGGCATGTCCTCGACCCGGATCCAGTGGTACTGCACGTTCTGCCGGTCGGAGATGTCGGCGGTGTCGCGGGCGAATTCGGTTGAGATCGTGCCCAGGGTGCGCAGCG
>CAMCWJ010000039.1 GCA_945882475.1 Bifidobacterium breve | reverse complement strand
GTCGAGAAGCCCAACATCATCGAGAAGGTCATCGAGCGGGACGTCGATCGGGTTGTCGAGAAGATCGTCGAGCGGCCGCGTGTCGTGGAGAAGGTCGTCGAGAAGCCCGTTGAGAAGGTTCTCGAGAAGACCGTCACCAAGCCGGTGCTGGTCGAGCGGCTCCTCGAGCGCGAGGTCGAGTACGTCGAGGAGCGCATCGTCGAGGTGCCGATCGAGACGGTCGTCGAGCGGATTGTCGAGCGCCCGGTCTACCGGGAGGTCGAGAAGATCGTCGAGAAGCCGGTCGAGAAGATCGTCGAGATCGTCGTCGAGAAGCCGGTGATCGTCCACAAGTACGTGGAGCGCGAGGTCGAGCGGGTGGTCGAGTCTGGCGAGGAGGTCTCGATCCGCCGGCACACCCTGGCCGGGGCCACCGAGGTCGAGGCCACGATCATCGACCGCGGAACCCGTGAGGTCGAGTGGGTGGAACGCTCCACCGGCGAGCATCCCGACGACGACATCGTCGGTGATGAGTCAGGCGTGCTGCGTGATCCCAATGACCCGAGGCACCGTCGCTCCTGACGTTGCCATGGAAAAGCATGACGCCGGGGCGGTCGAAACCCCTCCCGCCCCGGCGTCATACCATTGCCCGACCCTCTAACCCGCAGGTAATCGAGAAACCATCCCACCGGGATATGAAATTAGGAGTTTGTTGTGACGTCAATCGTGTCGCCGCGTAACCATCGTGGTGCCTCGCTCGCCCTCGGCGGGATGTTCATCGTTGCCAGCACCATGCTGGGCGCCCCCAACGCAGTTGCCGCACCGTCCACCGACGCCGTCGACGCAATCAACGACCGCTACTCCACGTTCGGCGGAGAGGGCTCGCTGCTGGGCGCGCCCGTCGGCGAGGCCGTGGACGTACCGGGCGGCGCCGAGCAGGACTACCAGGGTGGTGCGATCTATTACTCCAAGGACACCGGCGCTCATGTCATGTACGGCGTCATCCTGGAGCGGTATCGCGCCCTGGGCGGCCCGGGCAGCGACCTCGGATTCCCGAAGAACGACGAGAGCGATGCCGGCGACGGCACCGGCCGGTTCAATGACTTCTCCGCACCGGGCGGCGCCGCGATCTACTGGACACCGCAGTGGGGTGCTTCGGTGATCAAGGGCCATGTCCTGGATGCGTGGAAGCAGTCCGGTGGGGTCACCGGACCATTCACCTATCCCACCGCCGACACCTCCATCGCCGACGGCGTGGAGACCGGCAAGTTCGTCGGCCCCGGCGGAACCGAGATCCAGTGGTCGAAGGCCGGCGGCCTCGTCACCCTCCCGGCCGCTCTGGCCGCGAAGCTCAACGTGAGCACGTCGACCCCAGAAGGGACCGCTTCAGTGACGACGTCGGTGAGTGCACCCGGCCTGCCCGCCAAGCCGGAAGTATCGTCCAAGGGCTTCGACTGGCGGTGGCTGCTGCTCGGTCTGCCGCTCCTCGCCCTGCCTTTCCTCTTCCGCAAGAAGTCGGTCGAGGTTGCTCCGGTGAGGGTCACCACGCCTGAGGTCAAGAAGGTGGTCCCGCCGCCGCCGCCGCGGCCCGCTCCGGTCGTCAAGGCGCCGCCGCCGGCCCCGAAGCCGCCGGCTCCCAAGCCGCCGGCCCCGCCGGTGGCACCGGCCAAGGTGGTTCCGTTGGCCAAGACTCCGCCGCCGGCTCCCAAGCCCGCGCCGGTTCCGCCGCCGGCTCCGCGTCCGGTGGTGACCACCGAACCGCCCAAGGCGACCATCCACACCGAGCCGGCTGAGCATGTCGAGACCGTCATCCGGTACGAGACGTCCACCATCGGCACGGAAGCCGTCCCGGTCGTGTACGAGAACAACGCCCTCGGCGACAACCAGGAAAGCTCTGCCGACAAGAGCGACTTGCGACCCGACTAAACGTTGGTAGCGATCACAGCAGCGTCGGCGGGAGTCGTCGCCATAACAAGGGAGAGAAGAACAGATGGGTAACTTGGATTGGTTGCTCGGTATCGTGGGCGGCCTCATCGGCGGCAATGCCGTCGGCGCGGCCAAGAACAGCCTCGGCACCGCAGGCAACAGCATCGCCGGAGGCCTCGGCGGGGCGCTCGGCGGCGGCCTGCTCGGCAACCTGCTGGGCAGTGGTGATGTCGCTCAGATCGCCGGCTCGGTCGGCGGCGGTGGCGTGGTGGGCGCCATCTTGACGGCGATCGTCGGCGCGGTGCTCAAGCGCGGCAAGTAATCTCCTAGCCCGTAACAACACGGCGCGACCAGCAATGGTCGCGCCGTGTTGTTGTTGGTGCGCCACCCGGGGGGCTGAGTCCCAAACCGCGATTACGTCACGTGACGCCTGACAGATTCCTCGCGGGGTCAGCGCTGCTGATCGAACATCAGCGCACCGGGTTATCCGGTGCGGGAAGTGCTCGTCATTCGACCGTGCCGGTCATCCCGAAATCGGCGAGGGCGCCCCGCGCCACCTCGGCAAGCTGCTCCCGGGTGGTGGTGCCGTCTGCGTTGCAAAAACCGATGCTGACCCACACCTGGCCGTGAAGGCGGCCCGCCACCAGTGGAAAGAAGATCCCGCCGACCCGCCGGAGATGCTCGGAGGTGATGTGTTCGGCCATCCGGGCCGCGAAGGAGTCCGCATCGGTGCCATCCGGGCGGTTTGCCGCCGGATCGAGATCCCCGACATGGGATGAGCCGATGACCTTGCTCTTGAGCACGAGGCCCTCGACCCGGCGTGCGGCACGTCTGGGTACCAGGGGTGTCAGCGGCAGCGCTGCCAATAGCTCGTTTCGGGTGGCCGCAAGGTTGGTGAGCGCTGCCTTGAGCGCCGAACGTACTCCCGTCAGATCTTCTGTGACGGTTCGTGGATCGGTAACCAGCGTCACGGCCGTCAATGCGTTGCCCCGATTGTCGTCCGCCAACCGCTCGTTCACCGGAACCGAGATAGTGACCGACCCGTCCTGGCCCACCCAGCCCAGCCGGTAACCGAGCCTGGTCGCGAAACCCAGCGACAGCGAGTTCGCGGTCCCGCCGAGGCTTGCGGCCCGCTCATCCCATTGCGCGATGTCGACGTGAACCGTCACGGCCGGAATGATCACGGTGCGCTCCGGTTCGGCCATCGACGCAGTGGCGCGCGGCTTCTTCGGCGCGATATCCGCGCGGTTCTTCCGCGCCAGCTGCGCTGTGGCCACCAAAGACTTCGCCATCCCCGGTACGTCGCGCACCACAGCACGTGAATCTTCTAGCAGCGCTTGACGTTTGCTGCGAGAAGCGGCCGCCGGGTAGTCGAGATCGCGGGTGATGCCGGTAGCGGCCTCTGTGACTGCGATGACCAGTCCGACCCCGTCGACAACGGTGTGGGAGGCCACCAGGGTCACCGCCGCCCCGCCCTCAGACAACGGCAGAAGAGCCAGGTGCCACGAGGGGCCGTACTCGGGGTCGACCGGCAACGCCGCCTGCTCGTCCAGCCAGGCCTGCACGTCGATACGGGACCTGGCTGCCGGGGCGATCGCGATGTCGGCCGGGCCGCGGCACGTGATCCATCGATGCCTGCCGAACGGCAACACCGAGCGCTCTATGCGCCGGCCCAGCAGTCCGCGGCCAAGGTTGTGGTGGAAACGGCGCAGGCCGTCGAGATCGACGTCGCGGTCATAGATCCAGGTCCACTGGATCACCGGCGCATGTCCCAGCGCGCGCAGACCGAGGAACGACGCCTGGTCCATGTAGTCGATGGTGTTGTCCACGACGGCCACCGTAGTCGGGCTCACTCGATTAGCCCGCATAACTCGTAGTCGGGCTCACTCGATTAGCCCGGAAAGCTCGAAGTCGGCGAGTGCGCCGCGGACTGCGTCCAATAGTTCCACGGTCGTGTTCGAGGCGTCGGCGTTGACGTAGCTGACACTGATGCTCACCCGCCCGTGCACTCGGACGGAGACCACCGGAAAGAACACGCCGTCGTTGCGCCGCAGATGCGCTCTATCGAGGCGCTCGCACATCCGGACGGCCAGGTAGTCGGCGTCGGTGCCGTCGGGACGGTTAACGGCCGAATCGAGCATTCCCAGGTTGGAGCTCCCGATCAGCCTGCCGCCCACCACCATGCCCTCAAAACGGCGGGCGACGGCCCTGGGTACCGCCGGAACTAACGGCAGCGGTCCCTCGAGCTGGTTGCGTTCCTCCCCCAGGGTGGAAAGCGCTCGTTTGAGTCCCGCGCGCAGGGCCCGGAGATCGCCGGTGACCCCTGCCGGGTCGGCGGTCAACCGCACCGCGGTCAGCGCATTACCCCGGGTATCCCCCTCGGTTCGCTCACTGACGGGAATCGACAGCGTCACCGTGCCGTCAGCCTCGACCCAGCCCAGCCGCTTGCCGAGCCTGGCAACCAGACCCAGGAACAGCGAATTGCTGGTTCCCCCCAGAGTTTCCGCCCGCTCATCCCACTGGCGGACGTCGAGGAAGGCGGTTACCGACGGCGGGGTCACCACCTCACTGAGGTCTTCAGCGTAAGTGGCCGGCGCGCGTAGGGCTGGTGATGCGGGAACGTCGCCGCTGCGAGCGACTCGCACCGCAGCTTTCAGTGCCCGGGCCATTTCCGGAAGTGCTCGGGCCGTTGCCCGCGAATCATCAAGCAGTGCTTGTCTTTTCGTCCGCGAAGAAGTAGCCGGATAGCCGAGGTTCCTGGTCACCCCGTTGGCCGCTTCGGTAACTGAAACAGCTATGCCGACCCCGTCGGCGACGGTATGGGAGACCACCAGGGTCACCGCCTGCTCGCCGTTGGTGAACGGTTGCACGGCCAGCCGCCAGGACGGCCCGAACTCCGGATCGATCGGCAACGCGGCCTGCTCGTCGGCCCAGGCGGTGAGCTCTCCGCGGGGCCGGGCGGTCGGAGCCACAACGACGTCGGGCGGGCCGGACCACGCGATCCAACGGTGCCGGCCGAACGGCAGTGGCGAGCGTTCGATGCGACGGCCGAGAATGCCGTGCCCGAGGTTGCGATGGAACCGCCGCAGCGCATCGAGGTCGACGGCACGGCTGTAGATCCAGGTGTACTGGATCACCGGACCGTGACCGAGTGCGCGCAGTCCGAGGAAGGACGCCTGGTCGGTGTAGTCAAGCGTGTTGTCCACAGCAGCAATCGTAAGTGCGCAGGCGCTACTTCTCGGGCTTGTGATCCCCGGGCTTGTGATCCCCGGGCTTGTGATCCATCCCCGACTCTTTTCGTTGGTGGGCCGTGATGGGTGCGGGGGCATCGGTGAGCGGATCCACTCCACCGCCGGATTTGGGGAAGGCGATCACGTCACGGATGGAATCGGCCCCGAAGAGCAGCGCGGTGATCCGATCCCAGCCGAACGCGATCCCACCGTGCGGCGGGGCGCCGAAGGTGAAGGCGTCCAACAGGAATCCGAACTTCTCCCCCGCCTCGGCCGCATCGATACCCATCACCGAGAACACGCGCTCCTGGGTGTCGCGGCGATGGATGCGGATCGAGCCGCCCCCGATCTCGTGGCCGTTGCAGACGATGTCGTAGGCGTCGGCGAGCACCTCACCCGGATCGGTGTCGATGACGTCCGCGTACTCGGGCTTGGGCGCGGTGAACGCGTGGTGGACCGCGGTCCAGGCTCCCGAACCCACCGCCACGTCCCCGGCGGCGGTCGCCTCGCCGGCCGGTTCGAACAGCGGCGGGTCGACGATCCACACGAACGCCCAAAGATCCGGGGCGATCATGTCGAGACGCTTGGCGATCTCGGCCCGGGTGGCACCGAGCAGTGCCCTCGATGCGCGGGCCGGGCCGGCCGAGAAGAACACGCAGTCGCCGGGTTTGGCGCCGACATGCGCGGCCAGGCCGTCACGCTCGGCGTCGGAGAGGTTCTTGGCCACCGGGCCGCCCAGCGAGCCGTCCTCGCCGATCAGCACGTAGGCCAGACCCTTGTGGCCGCGCTGTTTGGCCCAGTCCTGCCAGCCGTCGAGGGTGCGGCGGGGTTGGTCCGCCCCGCCGGGCATGACGACGGCCCCGACATAGGGCGCCTGGAACACCCGGAACGGGGTCGCAGCGAAGTACTCCGTGCACTCGACGAGTTCCAGGCCAAAGCGCAGATCCGGCTTGTCCGAGCCGAACCGGCGCATGGCGTCGGCGTAAGTCATGCGCGGGATCTGCCCGGGCAGCTCGTAGCCGATCAGCGCCCACAGCGCGGCCAGGATCTCTTCGGCGATCGCCATCACGTCATCGGCGTCGGCGAAGCTCATCTCCACATCGAGTTGGGTGAACTCGGGTTGGCGGTCGGCGCGGAAGTCCTCGTCCCGATAGCAGCGGGCGATCTGGTAGTACCGCTCCATGCCGGCCACCATGAGCAGCTGTTTGAACAGCTGCGGGCTCTGCGGCAGGGCGTAGAAGGATCCCGGCTGCAGCCGGGCGGGCACCAGGAAGTCCCGCGCGCCCTCGGGTGTGGAGCGGGTCAGCGTGGGCGTCTCGATCTCGACGAAGTCATGACCGGCCAGCACGCCCCGGGCGGCGGCGTTGACCTGCGAACGCAGCCGGATGGCAGCACCGGGCCCGCCGCTGCGGCGCAGGTCCAGGTAGCGGTACTTCAGTCGGGCTTCCTCACCGGCCGGTTCGTCCAACTGGAACGGCAGCGGCGCACTCTCGCCGAGCACCGTCAGCGAGGTGGCGTTGACCTCGATGTCGCCGGTGGCGATCTCGGCGTTGGCGTTGCCCTCCGGCCTGACCTCGACTACTCCGGTGACCGCGACGCAGAACTCTGCACGCAGGCGGTGCGCCTGCCCCAGCACCTGTCCCTCTTCGAGCGCGTCCCGGAAGACCACCTGAGCCACCCCGGAGGAGTCACGCAGGTCGATGAAGATCACCCCACCGTGGTCGCGTCGGCGCGCCACCCAGCCGGCCAGGGTGACGGTCTGCCCGGCGTCGGAGGCTCGCAACGAACCGGCGGCATGACTGCGCAGCAAGGACACTCCTTCAACGGGGACCGGCCGGGTTCATCGGAGACCGGCCGGGTTCGACGGGGGCCGACCGGGCAAGTGTATGGACCGCGTCGAACCGGGCGACCACCAACACCGGCAAAGCCGCGTGTGGCAAGCTTGAGAGGGCTGTTCATCAGCGGGCAGCGGCAGCATCGAGGAGCGCAGATGACCTTCAACGAGGGCATGCGGATCGACACCAGCACCACGCGGTCCAGCGGGGGCGGTGGCGGCCGCGGCATTGCGCTCGGCGGCGGCCTCGGCGGCCTGGCGATCATGCTGCTGGCCCTGTTCCTCGGGGTCGATCCCGGCCGGGTGGCGATCCCCCAGCAGCAGATCGGCCCGAGCCAGTCCGCCCCGGGGTTCGATCTTTCCCAGTGCCGGACCGGCGCCGACGCCAACAAGTTCGCCGAATGCCGGGTGGTGGCCACCGGCAACTCGCTGGACGGCATCTGGTCGCAGCAACTCCGCGGCTATCAACGGCCCAAGACCCAGTTGTTCAAGGGCAGCGTGCAGACCGGCTGTGGCCCGGCGACCAGCGACGTGGGCCCGTTCTACTGCCCGGCCGACCGGACGGCCTATTTCGACGTCGATTTCTTCAATGTGCTCAAGACCGAGTTCGGGTCCAGCGGTGGCCCGCTGGCCCAGGAGTACGTGGTCGCCCACGAATACGGCCATCACGTCCAGAACCTGCTCGGCAATCTCGGCCGTGCCCAGCAGGGCGCCCAGGGCGCTACCGGCGGCGGCGTCCGTTCGGAGTTGCAGGCCGACTGCTACGCCGGGGTGTGGGCGCACTACGCGGCGATCACCAAGCAGCCTGGGACCAACGTCACCTACCTGGAACCGTTGACCGACAAGGACATCGCCGATGCGCTGTCCGCGGCGGCGTCGGTGGGCGACGACCGCATCCAGAAGCAGACCACCGGCCGGGTCAACCCCGAGCAGTGGACGCACGGTTCATCGGAGCAACGCCAGAAATGGTTCACCGTCGGGTACCAGACCGGTGACGCCAACAAGTGCGACACCTTCAGCGCCCGCAACCTCGGCTAGATCCGTCCTCCTCAGAGCGCCCGTCACCAGGGGCGCAACGCGCACTGCACGCCACTGCCACCCTGCTGGGACAACACGACCTCGCCGTCGACGGCGATCTCGCAGCGGAACTCCGGGTTGACCCGCAGTCCGCCGCTGGCGCTGATGAACGCCCACTGGGTGGGATCGGTCAGCGTCGTCTGGAATACCCACGGCGCGCCGGGCCCGACGCCGGTGCGGGCCAGGGGCATGAACTGCGGATCGTTGGCCAATGCCTGGCTGGGCGGATCGGTCGCCACGTAGTAGATGTTGGCGGTCAGATCACTGGTGGTGGTGACGGTGTAGGTGACCTGGTGCGGGACTGGCGGGCCCGACGGGTCTGACGGGTCTGACGGGTCTGCGGGCGCCTGCGCCATCGGCGAGGCCGTGGCCAGCAGGAACACCGCCGCGCACAGGGCTGTCGGGTATCGCATACCTGTCATATCGGTTCCGGTGCGTCGGCGTTACGCCATCTAGCCGGCGTCGCGCAGCCCGCCCTCGTCCGTCTCGCCAAGGCCGGTTCCCAGCATGGCGAAAAAATCGACTGCCGAAGCCACCGCTCGGTCGACGAATCTGGTCAGTTCGCTGATTCCGGCCGGCCGGCACTTGGCACTCAGCACCACGCCGACCAGAGCCGGGTCGCAGGATTCGTGCACGTCGACCCGCACTCCGGACACCGCGTCGGTCCACCTCGCGGCCACCGTCGCGATCCGCTCACGCCCCGCCCCGGGGTAGTACCGGTCCGGGGTGACGACCAGGACGACCTCCCCGCGGTCGGCACCAACACCGAGGTGCACGTGCAGGCGGCCCCGGTTGGCCCCGGCCGGAACGTCGACCAGAAAGAAGTACTCATCATCGTGATGGCCGCGGAAATACCGCGCACCCCGGCTGCGCAGGTATCGCTCGATCAGCTCAGTCATGCCCGGATCAACGCCCGCCATCACTCCGGTGGTTCCCCGTCGCGGATAAGAAATCACTGAACTTTCCCGACCTGTTGAGTTCGGGGTCAGCGCAGCTTTGAAACCACCTCGGCGACAACGTCATTGAGCGCGACATCGATCTGGTCGCCGGTCGAGAGATCCTTGACGCCGAGGGTGCCGGCCTCGATGTCGCGGTCGCCGGCGACCAGTGCCACCCGGGCCCCGGAGCGGTCGGCGGCGCGCATCGCATTTTTGACCCCCCGATCGCCGTAGGCGAGGTCGGTCCGGACACCGGCGGCCCGCAGAGCCGCGGCCACCTTGGCGATTTCGAGCTTGGCCCGCTCCCCCAGTGGCACGCCGAATACCTCGCAGCGGGTCGCATCGCCCACCGGGCTGCCCTCAGCACGCAATGCCAGCATGGTTCGGTCCACGCCCAGTCCGAACCCGATGCCGGACAGGTCCTGTCCGCCCAACTGCGCCATCAGCCCGTCGTAGCGCCCGCCACCGCCGATTCCGGACTGCGCACCCAGGCCGTCATGGACGAACTCGAAGGTGGTCTTGGTGTAGTAATCCAGTCCACGGACCAGGCGCGGATTCACCACGTAGGGCACCGCGAGCGCGTCGAGGTGGGCAAGAACGGTGTCGAAGTGCTGCTGGGCGGCCTCGGAGAGATGGTCCAGCAGCACCGGCGCACCGGCGGTCTGCTCGCGGACCTGTGGCCGCTTGTCATCGAGCACCCGCAACGGGTTGATCCTCGCCCGGTCCCGGGTGGCCTCGTCGAGATCCAGGGCGAGCAGATGCTGCTGCAGCAGTTCGCGATACTGCGGGCGGCAGGAATCATCGCCCAGCGAGGTGATCTCCAGCCGGAAATCCGCCAGCCCCAACGACCGGAAGCCGGCGTCGGCGACCGCGATCACCTCGGCGTCCAGTGCCGGGTCATCAACCCCGATCGCCTCGACACCGACCTGCTGCAGTTGGCGGTAGCGCCCGGCCTGCGGCCGCTCGTAGCGGAAGAACGGCCCGGCGTAGCAGAGCTTGACCGGCAGCGCCCCACGGTCGAGTCCGTGTTCGATCACTGCCCGCATCACGCCCGCGGTGCCCTCCGGGCGCAGTGTCACCGAGCGGTCGCCGCGATCGGCGAAGGTGTACATCTCCTTGGACACCACGTCGGTGGACTCCCCCACCCCGCGGGCGAACAGAGCGGTCTCCTCGAAGATCGGCAACTCGACATCGCCGTATCCGGCACGGCGGGCGGCCGCAAGCAGGCCGTCGCGGACGGCAACGAACTCGGCGGACTCCGGCGGCAGGTAGTCCGGCACGCCCTTGGGCGCCTGAAAATCGCTCACAGCCGCAGCCCCTGCAGAAACGGGTTGGTTCGACGCTCGACGCCGATGCTGCTGGGTTCGCCATGGCCGGGCAGCACCCGGGTGTTGTCGTCGAGCACCAGCAGTTTGGTGAGGATGGAACCCAGCAGATCGCGCCCGCTGCCGCCGGGTAGGTCGGTGCGGCCGACAGACTGCCGAAACAGCGTGTCACCGGTGAACACCACGTCCTGGGCGTCCGGCCTCCGGCCCGGTCTCGTAGGGCCTGGGTGGGACACCCGGAAGGTCACCGACCCGCGGGTGTGGCCCGGGGTGTGGTCGACGGTGACACGCAGGCCGCCGAGATCGAGGGCGTCGCCGTCCCGGTCGAGTTCGACGACCTGGCGGGGCTCCCGGAACAGGGCACCCAGGGCGAGCTGACCAAGCCGCGGGCCGAAGCCCTTGATCGGATCGGTGAGCATGAAGCGGTCCGCGGGATGAATGAACACCGGGCAACCGTAGGTGTCGGACACCTTCTGCGCCGACCAGATGTGGTCGATGTGGCCGTGGGTCAGCAGCACCGCCGCGGGCGTCAGACGCTTCTCGTCGAGGATCCGGCGCAGCGGTCCGGAAGCCCGTTGGCCGGGGTCGACGATGATCGCGTCGGCGCCCTCACTCGGGGCCAGGACGTAGCAGTTGCAGGCCAACATGCCGGCCGGAAACCCGGTGATCAACACGCCCACCAGTGTCGCACCCGCTTGTCCCGGTGGGTCCCGACCCCCACACTCAGGTCCGGCTGGCACACTCGCTACAGCGATCACCCGACTTGATCTAGACGACGGAGGACCACCGCGGTGCCCACCAACGAAGAACGGCGCGAATCCGCCACGCGCAAACTCGAGCAGCAACTGGACCAGCGGGCGCAGCAGGACAGGAAACGCCGCCTGCTGACGGTGGTCGGATCGCTGCTCGCCTTGGCCGCCGCGGCGGCACTGGTCGCGACGTTCGTGCTCAAGAAGGATTCCACCACCCCGTCCGCGTCCACCACCTCGGCGGCGCCGGCAGCACCGATGGCCCCGCCGCCGCGCGGTGGCGAGGGCCAACTACCGGCGTTCGCGGCGCCTGCCGGTCTGGGCTCCAATTGCCAGTACCAGCCCACGCCGGAGAAGGCGAGCAAGGACGTGACCGCTCCCAATACCGGCGCGGTGCCCACCGACCCGGCGACGATCAGCGTCAGCATGGCGACCGATCAGGGCAACATCGGCCTGATCCTCAACAACGCCGAGGCCCCGTGCACCGTCAACAGTTTCGCGAGCCTGGCGCAGAAGGGCTTCTTCAACGACACCGTCTGCCACCGGCTGACCACCTCGGCGTCGTTGGGCGTGCTGCAGTGCGGTGATCCCAGCGCAACCGGTGGCGGTGGCCCGGGCTACCAGTTCGCCAACGAATACCCCACCAACCAGTTCCCGGCCGGCGACCCGGCATTGCAGAAGGCCGTGCTGTACCCGCGCGGCACGCTGGCTATGGCCAACGCCGGCCCGGGCACCAATGGCAGCCAATTCTTCCTGGTGTACAAGGACTCTCAACTACCGCCGAACTACACCGTGTTCGGCACCATCGACGGCACCGGACTGGCCACCCTGGACAAGATCGCCGCGGCCGGTGTCGCCGGCGGTGCCGAGGACGGCAAACCGGCCACCGAGGTCAAGGTCACATCGGTCCTCCTGGACTGACCCATGACCGTCCCGCCGCCCGACGATCCGCCCACCCCGCCGTACGGGTTACCCGCGGCCCATAACGGGGCACCCGATGCGACCTACCCGGCGTATCCCTACCCCGCGACGAACCCGGCATATCCGTACTCCGCGTCGTACCCCGCCTACCCGTACCCCGCGCCGTACCCGCCGCGGCAGACCAACGCGATGGCGATCGCATCGCTGGTGTGCGCGTTCCTTTTCGCCCCGCTGGCAATCCTGTTCGGCCACCTCTCACTGTCCCAGATCAAGCGATCCGGCGAGGAGGGCCGCGGCCTGGCGATCGCCGGACTGGTGATCGGTTACGTGGTGACGGTCGGGACGATCCTGGCCCTGGTGGCCGGCGCGCTGCTGGTGTCCTGGGCGGCCCGGGTGGTGCGGGAGTCTTCCGACCCCGGTGGCGCCGGGATCCCGCGTTACCGCGCCTCGGCGCCACCCACCGTTCCCGCACGAGAACTGCCGGGGTTCGTGGCCCCTGCGGGCCTGGGCGAGAACTGCAGCTACCCCGCCGTGGGCATGCCCGCCGCCAGGCCCGCGACTCCGCCGCGGGCGCCGAAGGTGCCCACCGATCCGGCGTTCATCCGGGCCACCATGGTGACCAGCGCCGGTGCGATCGGGCTCATGTTGGCCAATCAGCAGGCGCCGTGCACGGTGAACAGTTTCGTCAGCCTGGCCCAACAGGGCTTCTTCGACAACACCGGGTGTCATCGGCAGACGGCTTCGCCACAGCGGTCGGTGCTGTACTGCGGCGACCCCACCGGCACCGGCGCGGGCGGACCCGGCTACCGCTTCGCCAACGAATACCCGACCAACCAGTACCGGCCGTTCGATCCCGGCCTCAAACAGCCGGTGCGCTACCCGCGCGGAACGGTGGCGATGGCCAACTCCGGGCCGGACAGCAATGGCAGCCAGTTCTTCATCGTCTACCGGGATTCGGAACTGCCACCCACCTACACCGTGTTCGGGCGGGTCGACAAAACCGGCCTGGAGACCGTGGACACCTTGGTCGCTGCCGGTATCGGCGACGGCAGCGACGACGGAAAACCGAAGGCGCCCATCATGATCGAGTCGATCCGGCTCGAGTGAGCGCAGGCGCTCAGGCCGCGCTGGTAACCCGATAGACGTCGTAGACGCCCTCGACGTTGCGCACTGCATTGAGCACGTGACCGAGATGCTTGGGGTCGCCCATCTCGAAGGTGAATCGGCTGATGGCCACCCGCTCATCGGAGGTGGTCACCGACGCCGACAGGATGTTGACCCGTTCGTCGGCGAGTACTCGGGTGACATCGGAGAGCAAACGGTGGCGGTCCAGCGCCTCGACCTGGATGGCGACCAGGAACACCGACGTCGGCGACGGCGCCCAGAGCACCTCGATGATGCGCTCGGATTGCAGGTGCAGGTCGCCGGCGTTGGTGCAGTCGGTGCGGTGCACGCTGACTCCGCCGCCGCGGGTGACGAAACCCATGATGTTGTCGCCCGGCACCGGGGTGCAGCATTTGGCCAGCTTCGTCAGCGTCCCGGGTGCGCCCGGAACCGCAACACCGGTGTCCTCGGTGTTGCGCTGGCGCATCGGTGTGGTGGCCGGGGCGGAGCGTTCGGCGAGATCGTCCTCGGCGCCGTCGGCGCCTCCGAGTTGGGCCAGCATCCGCTGCACGACGTGGCGGGCCGAGACGTGACCCTCGCCGACGGCGGTGTAGAGCGCCGAGACGTCGGCGTATCGCAGTTCCTGCGCCAGCGCGCTCATCGCCTCGCCGTTGACCAGTCGCTGCAACGGCAGTCCACCCCGCCTGACCTCGCGGGTGATCGCCTCCTTACCGGCCTCC
>CAMCWJ010000038.1 GCA_945882475.1 Bifidobacterium breve | reverse complement strand
TGATCCTCTACGACTGCGAGGAGATCGAGTCGGCCGCCACCGGACTCGGCCGCATCGAGCGCGAGCTGCCCGACTGGCTGCGCGGCGACGTCGCGATCCTGGGCGAGCCCTCCGGTGGCTATATCGAAGCCGGTTGTCAGGGCACCTTGCGAGCGGTGGTCTCAGCAACCGGTACCAGGGCCCATTCCGCGCGATCATGGCTGGGGGACAACGCAATTCACCGACTCAGCGCCGTGCTGGAACGCCTCTCCGGCTACCAGGGTCGGGTCGTGGACATCGACGGCTGCACCTACCGCGAGGGGTTGTCTGCGGTGCGCATCGACGGTGGTGTGGCCGGCAACGTGATCCCCGACGCTGCGGCGGTGACCGTCAACTTTCGGTTCGCGCCGGACCGCACGCCGCAGGCCGCACTGGACCACGTCCGGGAGGTGTTCGCCGGACTCGATGTCGACCTCGAGCAGACCGATGTCGCCGCCGGGGCCCTGCCCGGCCTGCACCACCCGGCCGCCGCCGCTCTGGTGGACGCTGCCGATGGTCTGGTGCGGGCCAAGTACGGCTGGACCGACGTGGCGCGGTTTGCCGCCCTGGGCATCCCTGCGGTCAACTTCGGGCCGGGTGATCCGAACCTGGCCCATCGCCGCGACGAACGGGTTGCCCTCGCCCAGATCGCCGCGGTGACCGCCACCCTTCACCGGTACCTGCTGGGCGGCTGACTAGTCGCTACCGCCGACGAGGGTGCGGGCGTGCTCCAATGCCGACCGGGTGAACGCGCAGTCCGCCCGATCGGCGATCTCGGCCAATCCGTCGGCGGCCCGCCGGTCGCCCAGGCGCGCCGCCTCATGCCAGCAGCGAACCGCGATCGCAAACTGCCCGGTCCGCCCGGCCGCCCGGGCGGCGTCGCGGGCCGCGGTGATCGCGGCGGGCCGGTCGCCGATGGTGTTGAGCCGCCAGGCCCGGGCGATGCCCAGTTCGGGTGCGAACAACGCCGACTTGGTGCCGTGCCGGGATTGCGCCCGGCTCAACGCTTTTGCCGACTCGGCCACCTCGCCCTGGAAGGCCAGTGCGGTCGCCAGATAGGTCAGGGCCAGCGGGCCCCAGGAGTAACCGGTCCGCTCGAGGATGGCGCTGGCCGGCCTGAGCAGATCCGCCGCGGCGGCCGCATCGCCGCGGGCCAGCAGGACCTGTGCCAGCAGCACCTCGCCGATTGCCCGGCCGGGTTGTGCCAGTTCGGCGAAATCGGTGAACCGCCGGGCGGCCTGCCAGGCATCGTCGGCCCGTTCGGCCATCAGCAGCGCGGTGATCTCGGCCATCCCCACGGTGAACCGCAACAGTCCCGGATGTTCGGACGCCTGGGCCCGCGCCGCCAACGCTGCCACGTCATCGAAGCGGCCCATCCGCGCCGCGGACAGCGCCGCCGCACTGGCCGCCCACGCCACCGCCATGTCCGGAAGGTCGGGTCGCGCCAGCACGTCGTCGGCGAGTTCGGTTGCCCTGCGCACATTGCCCGCGTTCATCGCGAAGGTCGCCGACAGCGCGTCCAGGGTGCTTTGGCTCGCGGCCGTGCCGACCCGGCTGCGCACGGTCTGCAGGTAGGCGGTCGCGCGTTCGGGCTCGGAGAGCATCCAGAACTGGTTGGCCGCCCGGGGCAGGGCCAATGCCATCGTCTGCTCCTCGGTGAGACCAGCGGCGTCGGCGGCGGCCAGCACCGCCTCGGCCTCCCGGCCGCGGCCCTGCCAGGCCAGCGCATAGCTCAACGCCAGCCGCGCGTCGAAGCGGTCGGCGTCGGCCAGGGCTGCTCCGGCGAGCCGCTCGGCCAGGCTCAGGTCGCCCAGCCGCAATGCCTCCTGGGCGCCGGCGACCAGTGCTTCGGCGTCATCGGGGGTGTCGCTGTCGAGGGTGAGCAGCGTGCGGGCCAGCCGTTCACCGGGCGTCGGGCAGTCCCTGGTGGCCAGTTGCGCGGCCACCGCCGCGCAGTGTCGGCGGTCTGAAGTCCGGTCGGAACCGGCACCGAGCCGTTCCAGATAGACCGGGTGGCCGCAGTAGACGTCGTCGCCGTGCAGGCGGACCGCCCCGGCGTCGACGGCGGCATCGACCGCGGCCGCACCGGCGAGGGCCACCAGATCGGTCCGCGGCAGCGGCTCGAAGGCGCGCAGATAACCCAGCACCGCCCGGACCGGCTCGGCGAGGCCGGCCAGGTAGTCGTCGACCGCCCCCGGCAGGGTTTCCTCGGTGCCGCCGGTCGTCAGCAGCATCCGCAGCTGCAACGGGTTGCCCGCACTGCGGCGGTAGAGCGCCGCGGCGTCGGCCCCGCCGGCGGCGGAAACTACCGCAGCGGTCTCGGCGCCGTCGAGGCCGATGACATCGAATCGGCCGAGGAGGCCGTCTCGCCACAGCGCGGTGACCGCCTCGGGTGCGGCGAGCACCGAACGCACGGTGACGATCAGTGTGACTGAGCCGGACCGGGCCAGCTGGTAGATCAGAGCAGCCGAGAGCGGATCGAGCAGGTGTGCATCGTCGACGACTATCGGAGCGGTATTGGCATGTGCCAGAAGCGAATCCATCGCCGATGTGATCATCGCCGCCGGCTTGCCGACTTCGGTGACCTCGACAAGAGCGCCGAAGGCCCCGAACGGCACCGAGGACCGGGCGTCGGTGCCGATCACCACCACCGGGTCACCTCGGCCCAGTCGTTCGGCGGCCGCGATGGCCAGCGTCGTCTTGCCGACCCCGTCCGGCCCGATCAGGGCCAGTCCGGCGGTGGGGGTCGTGTCGAGCAGTTCGGCGATCTGCTCCAGAGCGTCGCGCGCCGCGAGCGGCCACCGAATCGGCATAACGCGGACTCTAATTCGGTGGGCGGCCCCACTGGTCTAGGTTTCCCGATGTGCACCCGCGAGCGGATTCCGGCGCCGCATGGGCGGTGTGCGTCTACTGCGCCTCCGGCCCGCGCCATCCCGAACTGCTCGACCTGGCCCGCCGGGTCGGGGAGGCGATCGCCGGGCGGGGCTGGACCCTGGTGTCCGGCGGCGGCAATGTCTCGGCGATGGGGGCGGTGGCGGCCGGCGCACGGGCGGTGGGCGGCCACACGGTCGGGGTGATCCCCAAGGCGCTCCTGCACCGCGAGGTGGCCGACGTCGACTCCGACGAACTGGTCGTCACCGACACCATGCGCGAACGCAAGCAGGTCATGGAGGACCGCAGCGACGCCTTCGTGGCAATGCCGGGCGGGATCGGCACCCTGGAGGAACTTTTCGAGACCTGGACCGCCGGCTACCTCGGCATGCATGACAAGCCGGTGGTGTTGCTCGACCCCGACGGCCATTACGACGGCCTGAGACGGTGGCTCGACTCCCTGGTCGGCGCCGGTTACGTGGCGCAGGCCGCGCTGGATCGGCTGGTGGTGGTCACTGACATTGGGGCCGCGTTGGACATCTGCGCGCCCCCGGGCGGCGCCGGGAGGCCCTCAGCAGGCACCATGGACCTGTGATGTCGACGTTCTGCGGCCGTCCGGTGGCCCGTGATCGCGCGCTGATCATGGCGATCGTCAACCGCACTCCCGATTCGTTCTACGACCGCGGCGCCACCTTCACCGACGAGGCCGCCAAGGATGCCGTGCACCGGGCCGTCGCCGAGGGCGCCGACGTCGTCGACATCGGTGGGGTCAAGGCCGGGCCGGGGACGCTGGTGGACGCCGACGAGGAGACCATTCGGGTGGTGCCGTTCATCGAGTGGATGCGGGCGGCCTACCCGGACCAGCTGATCAGTGTCGACACCTGGCGCGCATCAGTGGCCAGGAAGGCCTGCGCCGCGGGTGCGGACATCATCAACGACACCTGGGCGGGCGCTGATCCGGCTCTGCCCGAGGTGGCGGCCGAGTTCGGCGCCGGCCTGGTCTGTTCGCACACCGGCGGTGCCGTCCCGCGCACCCGGCCGTTCCGGGTCAACTACGGGACGGCGGTGACGGGCGTCGTCGATGCCGTCATCGCGGAGGTGACCGCCGCCGCCGAGCACGCGGTGAGCGTGGGTGTGCGGCGGGACGGAATCCTGATCGACCCCACCCACGATTTCGGCAAGAACACCTTCCACGGGCTGAGTTTGTTGCGCCACGTGAACGATCTCGTTAACACCGGATGGCCCGTCCTGATGGCCCTGAGCAACAAGGATTTCATCGGCGAGACTCTGGGGGTGACGCTAACCGAGCGACTCGAGGGCACGCTCGCGGCCACCGCACTGGCCGCCGCCGACGGTGCCCGCATGTTCCGGGTGCACGAGGTCGGACCCACCCGCCGGGTGCTGGAGATGGTGGCCTCGATCAAGGGTGACCGGCCACCCACCCGCACGGTTCGGGGGCTGGCGTGAGCGACACCTGGCTGGCCGGGCGCGAGTGGCACCGGTCGGTGTGGACGACCGCTGAACTCGAGGCCGCCAAGCGCGGCCGCACCATCTCGGTGGTGCTGCCCGCGCTCAACGAGGCCGCGACCGTCGGCCCGGTCATCGAGACGATCGTGCCCATGCTGGGCGGGCTGGTCGATGAACTGATCGTGCTGGATTCCGGTTCCACCGACGACACCGAAAGCCGCGCGCTCGCCGCCGGTGCGCGCGTCGTTCATCGCGAAGAGGCACTGCCGCAGATCCCGCCGCAACCCGGCAAGGGTGAGGCGCTGTGGCGCTCACTGGCCGCCACCACCGGCGACTTCATCGTCTTCATCGACTCCGATCTGATCGACCCCGACCCGATGTTCGTGCCCCGACTGGTCGGGCCGCTGCTCACCGCCGACGGCATCCACCTGGTTCGGGGCTTCTACCGGCGGCCGCTGAAGGTCGGCGACGCCGAGGACGCCAACGGAGGCGGCCGGGTCACCGAACTGGTGGCCCGACCGCTGCTGGCCGCGCTGCGCCCGGAACTGGGCTATGTGCTGCAGCCCCTCGGCGGGGAGTACGCCGGGAGCCGCGAGCTGCTCACCTCGGTGCCGTTCGCGCCCGGCTACGGCGTGGAGATCGGCTTGCTCGTCGACACTTATGACCGATACGGCCTGGACGCGATCGCCCAGGTGAACCTCGGCGTGCGGACCCACCGCAACCGGCCGCTGAGCGAACTGGGTCCGATGAGCCGGCAGATCATCGCCACCCTGTTGACCCGCTGCGGAATCACCGATTCCGGGGTGGGCCTGACCCAGTTCCTGCCCGACGGCGAGGGTTACCGGACCCGCGTCTCGTCGGTGTCGCTGGTCGACCGGCCGCCGATGAACACCCTGCGCTGAGTCCGCATCGGGCAGTATCGGTGGGGTGACGCTCATCCTGCTGTATTTGATGGTGTTGGTCTTGGTGGCCGTCGTGCTGTTCGGCATCGCCAGCCTGGTGTTCGGCCGGGGGGAGGCACTGCCGCCGCTGCCTCGGGGCACCACCGCCACCATGCTGCCGGCCACGGGAGTCTGTGGGGCCGACATCGAAGCGGTGAAGTTCACCCAGGTGGTGCGCGGCTACAAGGCCAGCGAGGTGGACTGGGTGTTGGACCGACTGTCCGCCGAACTCGACCAACTGCGGTACGAAGTCGCGCAGGCGCGTGCTGTTGGCGCCCCGGGCCGCGACCCGGAGTGACGACCGCTCTCACCGATGCCGCCCGGCCACGATGCGCCTGGGCCGCCGACGCACCGGTGGTCTACCGCGACTACCACGATCACGAGTGGGGCCGGCCGCTGCGCGGTGCGGTCGCTCTGTTCGAGCGGATGTCACTGGAGGCCTTCCAGAGCGGCCTGTCCTGGCTGACCATCCTGCGCAAGCGGGAGACCTTCCGGCGCGCCTTCAACGGTTTCGACATCGAGGCGGTGGCCGGCTTCGGCGAACGCGACGTCACCCGGTTGATGTCCGACCCGGGCATCGTCCGCAACCGGGCCAAGATCGAGGCCACCATTTCCAACGCCCGGGTGGCCGCCGACCTAGACGAGGATCTGTCCGACCTGCTTTGGTCGTTCGCGCCGCCACCGCGTCCGCGGCCCGCCACGATGGCCGACGTCGCGGCGTGGACGTCGGAGTCCACCGCGCTGGCCCGTGAACTCAAACGCCGCGGGTTCCGCTTTGTCGGCCCCACCACCGCCTATGCGCTCATGCAGGCGACCGGGATGGTCGACGACCACGAGGAGGCCTGCTGGGTGCCCCACCGCGGCAGCTGAGCGGGTCTTTTCGCACCCCGGACCCGCATAGGGAACAATGGAAAACAATAGAATGGCCCAGGGCACCGATCCGGTCGGTGCCGGTGGCCCTGCTCGAACCTGGAGGAACACTCGATGGCGGCGATGAAGCCGCGGACCGGCGACGGCCCGCTCGAAGCGACCAAAGAGGGACGCGGCATCGTGATGCGGGTTCCACTGGAAGGCGGAGGCCGGCTCGTCGTCGAGTTGACGCCCGAAGAAGCCGCCGCCCTCGGCGCCGAGTTGACGGGCGTCACCAGCTAGTTCACGCCACCACCGCGCGGTAGATCTCCAGCGTCTGCTCGGCGATGCGCGCCCAGGAGAACTCGTCGATACACCGTCGGCGTCCGGCCTGCCCGTAGGCCTGCGCCCGCGCCGGGTCTCCCACCATGTCATTGACCGCGCCGGCCAGCGCTGCCTCGAATCCGGCCGGGTCTGCGGCGTCGTAGTGCACCAGGGTTCCGGTGACGCCGTCGTCGACGACCTCCGGAATACCCCCCACGTCCGATGCCACCACCGCCGTCCCGCACGCCATCGCCTCGAGGTTGACGATACCCAGCGGCTCGTAGACTGATGGACAGACAAATGCCGTTGCCGCCGAAAGGATTTCGCGTATCTCGTGCACCGGAAGAAAGTCCCGGACCCAGAACACCCCGCTGCGCGCGGCAGCCAGTTCGGCGACGGCCGAGCTGACCTCGGCGGCGATCTCGGGGGTGTCCGGGGCCCCCGCGCACAGCACCAGTTGCACGTCCGGGTGAAACCGGTGCGCCGCCGCAATCAGGTGCGGCACGCCCTTCTGGCGGGTGATTCGGCCGACGAAGGCGACCATCGGCCGGGACGGGTCCACGCCCAGTTCGGCGAGCACCGACGCCCCGGGTTCGGGTGCAGTGGGGTACCACACGTCGGTATCGACTCCGTTCTTGACGACGTGCACCCGGTCCGGCTCCAGCGTCGGATACACCGAGAGCACATCTGCACGCATGCCGGAACTCACCGCGATCACTGCGTCGGCGGCCTGCACGGCGGTGCGCTCCACCCACAGCGAGACCTGATAGCCGCCGCCGAGTTGCTCGGCCTTCCACGGCCGCAGCGGTTCCAGGGAGTGGGCGGTCAGCACATGCGGAACACCGTGCAGCAGGGACGCGATGTGTCCGGCCATGCCGGTGTACCAGGTGTGCGAGTGCACGACCGTCGCCCCGGCGGCGGCCTCGGCCATCCGGAGATCGGCCGACAGGGTGGACAGTGCGGGGTTGGCCGCTGCCAATGCCGGGTCGGGTTGGGCGACGATCGCTCCGGGTCGCGGCGCCCCCATGCAGTGCACGTCGACGTCGCACAGGCGCCGCAACTGCGCGACGAGTTCGGTCACGTGCACCCCGGCCCCGCCGTAGACCTCGGGAGGGTATTCCCGAGTCATCATCGCCACCCGCATAGCGCTTGACCGTAGTGCCCAATCTGTTTGCGCGCGACGGTGGAGTTGGCCGCGCGCGCTGAGGATTCGCTGAGTGCGGTGGCTGTTCCCAGCGGTGGCGATTAGGTTTGCGTACATGAGGGAAGTGCCACACGTGCTGGGTATCGTCATGGCCGGTGGCGAGGGCAAGCGGCTGTATCCGCTCACCGCGGACCGGGCCAAGCCTGCGGTTCCCTTCGGGGGTGCCTATCGGCTCATCGACTTCGTGCTGTCCAATCTCGTCAACGCGCGGTATCTGCGCATCTGCGTTCTCACCCAATACAAGTCGCATTCGCTGGATCGCCACATCTCGCAAAACTGGCGACTGAGCGGTCTGGCGGGGGAGTACATCACTCCGGTCCCGGCTCAGCAACGCCTCGGCCCGCGCTGGTACACCGGATCTGCTGACGCCATCTACCAGTCGCTCAATCTGATTTACGACGAGGCTCCGGACTACATCGTGGTGTTCGGAGCCGACCACGTCTACCGGATGGACCCCGAGCAGATGCTGACCTTCCACATCGAAAGTGGCGCGGGCGCAACGGTTGCCGGTATCCGGGTGCCGCGGGCGGAGGCCACCGCATTTGGTTGCATCGCCGCCGACGAGTCCGGCCGCATCACCAGTTTCGTCGAGAAGCCGGCCGATCCGCCGGGCACGCCCGACGATCCGGAACAGACCTTCGTCTCGATGGGCAACTACATCTTCACCACCAAGGTGCTCATCGAAGCGATCCGCGCCGACGCCGAAGATGACACCTCAGACCATGACATGGGTGGTGACATCATCCCGCGACTGGTCAACCAGAACATGGCGGCGGTCTACGACTTCAACGACAACGAGGTACCCGGCGCGACCGAACGCGACCACGGCTACTGGCGCGACGTCGGAACCCTCGACGCCTTCTATGACGCCCACATGGATCTGGTGTCGGTGCATCCGATCTTCAACCTCTACAACAAACGCTGGCCGATTCGCGGGGAGTCCGAGAACCTGGCTCCCGCCAAGTTCGTCAATGGCGGTTCGGCGCAGGAGTCGGTGGTCGGTGCGGGCAGCATCATCTCCGCGGCGTCGGTGCGCACCTCGGTGCTGTCGAGCAATGTCGTGGTCGACGACGGCGCCATCGTGGAGGGCAGTGTGCTGATGCCCGGTGTTCGGGTGGGCCGCGGTGCGGTGGTACGCCGCGCGATTCTCGACAAGAACGTTGTCGTCGGCCCAGGTGAGATGGTCGGGGTCGACCTTGAGAAGGACCGGGAACGGTTCGCTCTCAGCGCCGGCGGGATCGTGGCTGTCGGCAAAGGGGTGTGGATCTAGCCGGCGGCGAGACGGCGTCGTCGTCGTCGCCGCAGCAGCAAGAACGCGGTCCAGGCCAGTGCTGCCAACACCACCAGCACCAGTGCGGGCACCAGGATGGCGACGAATACCAGACCCACGCTGGTGACGTCTTCGACGGTGCTCAGCACCGGTGCGGCCATGCCGGCCGTGGCGACGTTTGCCGGTGGCCGAACAGCGGTCTTGGTCAGGTGCACCACCAGTGCGGTCACCACGCCGATCACCACCGGAACCCATTGGCCGGTGCGGGCGAAATCAGCCGGGTCGGTGACGGCCGCGGTCTGCGCCGCGCTGCCGGAACCAAAGACGATGCCGCCCGCGGTGGGTCGCACGAAGGTCTGCACGGTGTCGTTGATCGAGTCCAGGGCGGGGATCTTGTCGGCGACGATCTCCACGATCAGCAGTGCCCCGACGATTGCCAGGACCCAGCCGTTCTCCAGCCAGGACCACCCGGCGGGCAGGTGGACAAGTCCGGTGAACCGGCCGAGCAGACCCATCATCAGCATCGGGATGTAGGCGTTGAGGCCGGCCGCGGTGGCGAGGCCGAATCCTGTCATCAACTCCATGGCAGACCCCCGATCTCCGTTCCCGGGTCCTAGTCGCGGGCTGCCACGAGAAGGCCGTCGCCCAGCGGAACCAGCACCGGGGTCAGCCTCTCGTCCTCGGCGATCAGCCGGGCTGCTTCCCGCACGGCGGTCACGTCGGCGTCGATTGCGGTGGGGTCGCCGGCCCGGCCGTCGAGTGCGGCCTTGTGCACCACGATGACACCGCCCGGACGCAGCAGTCGCACACCCTCGGTCACGAATTGCGGTTGATCCCGCGGTGCGGCGTCGATGAACACCAGGTCGTAGGACTCGTCGGTCAGCCGGGTCAGCACTTCCTGCGCCCGTCCGGCAATGAGCCGGGAGCGCCCCGGTGCAATCTTCGCCTCGGCGAATGCCTGCTTGGCCAGGCGCAGATGCTCGGGCTCGATGTCGATGGTGGTGAGAACGCCGTCCTCGCGCATTCCGGACAGCAGCCACAGTCCGCTGACGCCGGAACCGGTTCCGACCTCGACGACCGTCTTGCCGCCGCTGAGCCGGGCCAGCAGGCTGAGCAACGCCCCAACCGCGGGCGTCACCGCCCCGGCGCCGGCATCGGCACCGCGCTCCCGGGCCGCCGAGACGATGTCGTCCTCGGAGATAGAGGCCTCCGCGTGGGCGAGGATCCGGTCGGCTCGGCTCGGCTGTGACGAGCCGTCGGTGTCGTCGGTGGTGGACATTCTCAGCAGCGTAGATCAACTCGTCCGGTGGGTGGGCGGACGCGCCTGACCGCAGGATCGGCAACCGCGGGCTTTTTCGACAGAATACCGCTGAGGAATTGCTGAGAGATTACCGATCTCTTACAAATGACCAGTTCGTAAGGTATCTGAGCCATAATTCACAGAAGACATTCAGTTTGCTCATATGGGTTCCACGGGGCGATAGGGAACGGTAATGGACATGGAGCGCAACCGCCGATGGGCGGGGAATACCCCCAAGCGGGCTGGTGTTTCAACCCGTGCCGCAGTAAGCGGCGATTTGACTCTCGACGCGTCCCGCGGAACCAAGCCGCCGACGCCCCAATCCCAGGAGGATCCGACGACCGCCACACTCACGGCCCCGGCCACCATGTCGCACGCCGCCCCTACCGGAGGCGATGTGCACTGGGTGGTGTCTTCCGACGAGCTGGCAGGTACGTCCGACGAGCTAGCGGGCACCGCGGTGTTCGATGCCACGGGTGACCGGGCTGCCATGCCGTCCTGGGACGACCTGGTGCGTCAACACGCCGACCGGGTATACCGGCTGGCCTACCGGTTGTCGGGCAATCAGCACGACGCCGAGGACCTCACCCAGGAGACCTTCATTCGGGTCTTCCGGTCAGTGCAGAACTATCAGCCCGGCACCTTCGAGGGCTGGCTGCACCGCATCACGACCAACCTGTTCCTTGACATGGTCCGCCGGCGCGGCCGCATCCGGATGGATGCGTTGCCTGAGGACTACGACCGGGTGCCGGCCGAGGGGCCCACGCCTGAGCAGATCTACCACGACTCGAGGCTCGGAGCGGATCTGCAGGCTGCCCTGGACTCGCTCCTGCCGGAGTTCCGCGCCGCTGTGGTCCTCTGCGACATCGAAGGCCTGTCCTACGAGGAGATCGGCGCCACCCTCGGGGTGAAGCTGGGTACCGTCCGCAGCCGGATCCACCGCGGCCGGCAGGCCCTGCGGGACCACCTCGCAGCCCATGGCCGCGACAGCCTCCAGGCAGCGTCGGCCTAACACCGGTCGGCTCGTTTGTCGTATTGACCGTTCGGGCGAGATACATTTGAGGCGGGGCGAATCAGGGCCCGACGTTGGCGCGGCGGGCCCTGCGCATCGGAGAGGAGGGCGAACTGTGATGGATCCAGGCCAAGTCTTCCGTCGGGTTATCGCCTGGCTTCCGCCGCACTTCGCCTCGCAGAGTGACGCCCCGGTCGGCGCACCGCGCCAATTCGGTTCGACCGACCACCTCTCCACCGAGGCCATTGCGGCCTACGCGGACGGCGAGTTGACGATGAAGGCCCATCTGCGCGCCGCGCACCACCTGTCGATTTGTCCGCAATGCGCCGCCGAGGTCGATTCCCAGGGGCAAGCCCGGACCGCCTTGCGGGAGTCCCGCCCGGTCACCATGCCGAGCACCCTCATGGGTCTGCTGTCGCAGATCCCTCATTCGCAGCCACAGGAGCCCGCACCGGGTCCGGGATTCGAGGACCCATGGGCCGACGGCACCAACCCCGACCGCCGTAAGCGCCGGTAGGGTGAAGACCGAAACGAGCAGGCTGCTGCGGCGTTCTTGGGTTCCGATCGCGTGGATGCGAGGTTGAGTTGAGTTCCGACACGGACAAATACGGGGTTGGCCCGCGGCTGGCACCACGACCCGTCGACCGCCCGCCGGTGGACCCGGCGTCCACGCGCACCTTCGGTCGTCCCCAGGGCGTCGATGGATCCTTCGTCGCCGATACTCTGCGGCCCCCGAAGTTCCGGACCGACGAGTTCATGCCCACGGCCAAGACCGCCGATCCGACGCTGACCGAGGCGTTCGGCCGCCCCTATCCGGACGCGGACTCGTTGCAGCGTCACCCGGTCGACGCCGGCGCCCTCGGTGATCCCGGGTACGCCGAGGATGATCCGGCGGATCCCTGGCGCGATCCGGCCGCGGCTGCTGCATTGGGCACCCCCGCGGTGGACAGGCCGGCACCGGTCACCGCGTACGCGCCGACCGGCAAACTCGGTGTACGCGACGTTTTGTTCGGCGGGCGGGTCTCCTACAAGGCGCTGGCAGTGCTGGGTATCACCGCCCTGCTGCTGGGTCTGGTCGGCGGCTGGGTGGGTCGCAAGACCGCCGAGGTGGTAGAGGCCTTCACCACCTCGAAGGTGACGCTGTCGACCGCCGGCGGGGCCGAGGTTCCTGCCGGACGCTTCGTGCAGGTTGCCGCATCAGTGGCCGACTCGGTGGTCACCATCGAAGCCAAGAGCGACGAGGAGGGCGCGCAAGGTTCCGGCGTGGTGGTCGACGGCCGCGGCTACATCGTCACCAACAACCACGTGATCTCTGAGGCCGCCAGTAATCCCAGCAAGTTCAAGATGGCAGTGGTGTTCAACGACGGTAAGGAGGTGCCGGCCAACCTCGTCGGCCGCGATCCTAAGACCGACCTCGCGGTGCTCAAGGTCGACAACGTCGACAACCTCACGGTGGCTCGGTTCGGTGACTCCGAAAAGCTGCGGGTCGGCGAAGAGGTGATCGCCGCGGGTGCTCCGCTGGGGCTGCGCAGCACCGTCACCCACGGCATCATCAGCGCCCTCAACCGTCCGGTGCCGCTCTCCGGTGACGGGTCCGACACCGACACCGTGATCGATGCCGTGCAGACAGATGCGTCAATCAACCACGGTAACTCCGGTGGGCCGTTGATCAACATGAACTCCGAGGTCATCGGCATCAATACGGCAGGAAAGTCGTTGTCCGACAGCGCAAGTGGTCTCGGGTTTGCGATTCCGGTCAACGAGGTCAAGGCCACGGTGGAGACTCTGATCAAGGATGGCAAGATCGCTCATCCGACGCTGGGGCTATCGGCCCGCTCGGTGAGCAATGACCTCGCCTTCGGCGCCCAGATCGCGAACGTGAAGGCCGGCGGACCGGCGGACAAGGCCGGCATCAAGGAGAACGACGTGGTGGTCAAGGTCGGCGGCCGGAAGGTCGCCGACGCCGACGAGTTCGTTGTTGCGGTCCGCGCGCTGGCCATCGGCCAGGATGCGCCCATCGAAGTCATGCGCGAGGGCCGTGCTGTCACGCTGACGGTGAACCCGATTCCGGACAACTAAGCATGTTCGCCAACATCGGCTGGGGCGAGATGCTGCTGCTGGTCGTCGTCGGCTTAGTGGTGTTGGGGCCCGAACGGCTTCCCGGTGCAATCCGCTGGACCTCGGGCGCGGTCCGTCAGGCCCGCGACTACCTCAGCGGAGCCACCAGTGCGCTCCGCGAGGATCTCGGCCCGGAGTTCGAGGATCTCAAACAACCCCTCGGCGAGTTGCAGAAGTTGCGCGGCCTGACTCCGCGGGCCGCGTTGACCAAACATCTGCTCGACGGCGACGATTCCTGGCTGACCGGTGAGTTCGACAAGCCGGCCGTCAAGGGGCAGAGTGCGGCCGAGCCGGCCGTCAAGGGGCAGAGCGCGACGATGCCCTCGGCAGTGCCGGGCCCCGATGGAGCGGCTCCGGTGGCACCAGCCCAGCCGGCCTCCTCGCAGGCGACGCCGTCCGCCGGTGCAACGGCGCCTTTCGACTCCGACGCCACCTGACTGGCGCCGACCGCTCAGCGGCCGGCCGGATCCAGCCCCAGCGACATCCCGGCCAAACCACGTCGGCGAGCCGCCAGGGTGTCGGCGATGCCTCGAAGTTCCCTGCCCGCTGCCGAATCCGGGGCCGAAAGGACCAGCGGTACGCCGGAATCGCCCGCCGCCACCAGGGCCGGGTCCAACGGAACCTGGCCCAGCAGTGGCACATCCGCACCGATCGCGCGGGTCAGCCGCTCAGCGACCTGTCGACCACCGCCCTCGCCGAAGATCTCCCATGTGGTGCCGTCGGGCATCACCAACCCGGACATGTTTTCGACCACGCCGACGATGCGCTGGCGGGTTTGCAGTGCGATGGCGCCGGCGCGTTCGGCTACTTCGGCGGCGGC
>CAMCWJ010000037.1 GCA_945882475.1 Bifidobacterium breve | reverse complement strand
AAACTACCTTTGGCGAAGTGGTGTCGGTGGTGACCTCGTAGCGGATCGTCTCACCCGCGGTCTCGTTGTTGAACGCACCGCAGCCCCCGACGAGCGCGGCGGCTGCGACGACGGCGGCGCACCTGAGCAGTCGGGAGGGGTTCACGATGATTCAGTGCGCCTCTCGGTTCCAGGCCGGACCGCCACCAGGACGGCGACGGCGAACGGCAACGAGCCGAGCACCTGCCACCAGGGGGCTCTGGGGCGGTAATCCGCTCGGGTCGCGGGGTCCGATGACGTGGTCATGGGGAGAAACTAGCCGACGCCGCCTCAGGCGCCCACGAAACGGTCGCGGTAGCCGGCCAGGCGGCCCGCCACATCATCGGGATCGAGGCCGATGTCGGCGAGGTCGTAGCGCACCTCACCGTGGCGGCCGCGCGGATGCTGTGCGGTGAAGGACCCCATCGCGTCGCGGACGTCAGCCCCGTACGGCTGGCCGGCCAGTTCATAGATCGACCGCAGCGTCGCCTGCTCGTCGGCCATGAAGTCGGTGAACCGGACGTCGATCGACTGGTCGGCGGGCAGTACGTCGCGATCGCGCAGGCACCCGTTCAGCAGGTCCTCGCAACGCTGCAGCCAGTACTTCCCGATTGCCACCGGGTCGGGGTCAGCACAGGCCATCCGCGACCCGTAGGCCACCATGGTGATCATCGAGCGGGCTACTTCGACCGGATCGCGATGCGTCACAACGAAAGTCGCATCCGGAAAAGTTTCGTACAGGGCGGGGAACTGCTCGAGGTGCTGCGGTGACTTCAACACCCAGCGGGTACCGCCGCGCAGCCACTGAAGTGCCTGCAGGCTGCGCTTCAGATAGCCGTAGGACGGCCGCTGGTCATGTGACCTGTAGTGCGCGGCGAACGTCGGCACCGCGTAGGTGGTTTCGAACAGCATGCCGGAGATGTCGTTGGCCAGCAGTTGGATCTCTTCGTGCGCGTGGTCGACGGTCATCTCGTGCATCCGCTTGAACTCTGGCATGGTGGCGTCGAGCAGTTCCAGACCGGCCGCGCAGCGGTCTCGGCGGGGTTGGTCGTCCTCGCCGGGTGCACCGACGGGTTCGAGGCTCTCCCAGTACGGCAGGCACCGGATGTTGGGGTCGGCGGCGATCAGGTTGTGCAGGTGTGTGGTGCCGCTGCGCGGCAGGCCACAGATGATGATCGGCCGGGTGATCGCAATCTCCTCGATCTCGGGATGCTCGGCGATCAACGCCTCCAGCCGCAACCGGTTCACCAGGTTGCCCACCAGTTGCTCGAACACGATCGCGACCCCGGCGTCGGACAGGCCGGCTTCGGTGCGCAGGGCCGTGCACAGGATCTCCAGTCGTTCCCGGAACGCGGGATCTCCCCACTGGTTCAGTCCGGTGCGTTCGGAGGCGGCCGACATCAGCGCTTCCGGGCTCAGATCGAGTGCGGCGCCGTAGGCCGCGAGTGCCTCCCGGATCGGCGCGGCCGCCGCCGGATACACCGGGTGGGCCAGGTCGTCGAGCCGGATCGGTTCGGGCCGCGTGGTTGTCACTGGCAGACCTCGTGTGCGTCAACCACCCGGCACACCGGCCGCTGCGGGGTGTGTTCGGGCAGGAACCAGCGCAGCCAGATCAGGCCCTTCGTGCGACCCGCGGTGGACACCCAGTTTGGGTGGCCCGGGTCGGTGTCGCTCACCACGATCCGCCACGACCCGTCCGGCTCGTATGTCACATGGGCGCCGTTGATGGTGACGCGTTCACCGGTGACGCGCTCATAGGTGTAGTCGTAGGTGTGCAGGAACGGATTCCACAGGCACAGATTCCAGAACACGCACTCCGGTGAGGTGCCGTCGATGACCAGGGCCTGGCCGGGCTCGAGTTCGTAGGCGCCCATCGCGTAGGCGGCGTCGGCCGCCGACCACCCGTAGGCGTGCTGGGGCACCGGAAAGGGCTCGGCGATCTCGTTAGGCGGGGAGATCCGGGTCGGGATGAACGAACACTGCTCGTTGAGCCAGGTGCGTGCGGCCCGCAACCGGCGGGTCAGATCGGTGCGACTGTCGACGCGGCGGGCCGGCGGGTCGATCGCCTCGATGCGCCACTGCGCCCGCCGGTCGGTCTCGGGGTTGTCCAGATAGTCCCGGGTGAGGGCGATGACGGCGTCGGCATCGAGGGTGAGGCCCGGCCGATCATCCAGTGGGCCGGACGAGAGCAGGAACTCGAAGTTGCCGTCGGCGTCGAACTGCAGGGAGCGGTCATTGAGCGTCCCGACGATCCGGTTGCTGTAGTGGCCGTCGTCGGGGCCGCCGTAGACAGTGATCGACAGGTACACCGAGTCGCCGCGATTGCCGGTCACCCGGTAGCTGCGGTTCGGATCGACGGGGGCGAGTTGGTAGAACGCGTCGGAGTTGTCCCCGCCCCACTTCTGGTACGGGCCGATGATGTCGACGAAACGCGGGTTGGCCGTATCGCCCCACACGTAGGCGTCCACTGCCACGCGCAGCAGGCTGAACGTCAGCCGGTAGCCGTCGAGCACGTCGGGTTCGTCCAGGGGCGGGTCGGCGGCGAGGAACTTGCGCTCGATGTCGGCCACCTCGGCGAGCAGCCCGTGGAAGGCCTGGGAGAGTTCGTCGTCGGCCATGGCGGCTCCTAGTCGGGGTCGGGCGCGGTGCGGACGGCGGCCATGGTGTCCTCGTCGCAGAGGCCCGCGGCGTGGGCCAGTTCGGCGGCGCGCGACGCATCGCCCACCAGGTGCAGCGGAATGCCCTCGGCGCGAAGCGATTCGGCCTGGGTGCGCACCGCGATATTGCGCTCTTCGGTGTCGTCGCCGACCTGCCGGATCACGATCAGCTTGACCCGGCCGGGGAACTCCCGCGCCATCTCCTCATAGGTGAGCGCGTCGCGCTGACCGCTGTCGCCGATCAGCACCACCGGCAGGCCGGGGTAGGCCTCGAACAGTCGGCGGATGGCGGTGCGCTTGTGTTCGGCACCGCTGCGTCGGACGTAGCGCTCGGTCGGGCCCCAGTCGGTGAGGAACATCGGCCCCCGGGGGAAGCCGCGCAACTCCACGAACTGTTGCAGCATCGGGTAGAACGACCAACTTCCGGTCGACACGTAGAAGAAGGTCGGCTCCGGCCGGCTTTTGCCCGAACCGGTGGGCACGCCGCGCACCAGACCCTGATACAGCTCGGCCATGCCGGGTATCGCCCGGCGCGACTCGACATCCCGAAACAGTGTGCGCAGCACCATCGTCACGCCTTCGGTGAGTCCGGTGAGCAGGATGGTGTCGTCGATGTCGGAGATCACCAGGAACGGGGCGCGCAGCGACGGCTTGACCACGGCCCCAGTGCCCTCTGCCGACTCACCACCCGGGCCCGCGACGGTGACGGCGTGCGCCTCGTGCCAGCCGACCCGAAGCTTGGGCACCGGAAGGGAGAATTTCGCGAAGCCGTGCTCGTCGGTGACCGCGGTGGCGGTGTGCTTGCCGATGCGCAACTCGACTTCGGCGCCGACGATGTCCAGCGCGGCGTGCCGACGCAGATTGGCCTCGACGGTCTCCCAGTAGGGGATCCGACTGTCGCCGGGCAGTTCCGGGGTCTCGATCACCCGGACTCGCACCTTTGCGATGTCGTCGGCGACGAAGCCTTGGTAGACCACGACGTGCATGCCCCGGAATGCTCCGGACTGGGTCTTCTGCTCGCGGCGGCGCTGGGTGAGTTTGTTCTCGATCCCCGACACCACGGCGGCGGTCTCGGGACTGCGCAGTCTCGCGCTGAGTTCGGAGGCGATCCGGCGGGGGAGTCTGGCCATGGCGTTCAGCATCCTACGGTCGTGGCGCGGATCAGTGCGGTCACGGTGATGAACAGGGTGTGCACGAGACGAATCGTCGCCTACCGCCGACGCGCCCGCCAGACTTTCACCCCGGGGAGTGCCGGTTGTGCTTAGGATCGCTGTGCGCGCAAACGGCGCGGCTCGATGGATCCGCAGGAGCAGATGGCCATGGACGACCAGGAACCTGATGTTAATGCTTCCGCAGCGGCGGAGAACCAGCGCGGCAGGTTGTCCCGTCGCAAACTTCTGGGTGGAATCGTCGTCGCCGGCGCGGGTGCGGCCGCGGCCACCGCGCTGCCCGGTTGCGGGCCCGGCGAATCCGGCGGCGGCCAGGCCGGCGGCGATGGCCCGCCCGGCTACGGCACCGGAATCAACGAGGGATTCGACGGCAAGATCGAACTGGATATCCGGGACTCGACGCCCGACTGGAAGCCGTTCGAGTTGAAGAAGGCGCCCGAGGGCGCCCCCAACATTCTGGTCGTGCTCTACGACGACACCGGCCTGGCAGCCTGGTCGCCCTACGGCGGGCGGATCGATATGCCGGTCATGCAACGGCTGGCCGATAACGGGTTGATGTACTCGCAGTGGCACACCACGGCGCTGTGCTCGCCGACCCGGTCCTGTTTCCTCACCGGCCGCAGCCAGCACGTCAACCGCTCCGGGTCAATCACGGAGGGCTCCAACGGATTCCCGGGTATGGCAGCCCGGCTGCCCGCGCAGTGCGCCACCATCGGCCAGGTGCTGCAGGACAACGGCTACAGCACATTCTGGATCGGCAAGAACCACAACGTGCCCGAGGAGGACGTCTCCAGCGGCGGCAGCAAGTCGGAGTGGCCGCTGCAGAAGGGCTTCGACCGTTTCTACGGGTTCCTCGGCGGCGAGACCAACCAGTGGTACCCGGATCTGGTCGAGGACAACCGCTTCGTCGAGCAGCCGTACAGCCCCGAGGAGGGCTACCACCTCTCCAAGGACCTCACCGACAACGCGATCCGGATGCTGCGCGACCAGAAGTCGTCCAACCCGTCCAAACCCTGGTACATGTGGTTCTGCCCGGGTGCCAACCACGCTCCGCATCAGGCCCCGCAGGAGTACATCGACAAGTACAAGGGCCGCTTCGACGACGGCTACGAGGCCTACCGGGACTGGGTGCTGCCGCGGATGATCGCCAAGGGTGTGCTGCCCGAGGGCACCAAGATGACACCGATCAACCCGTTGCCCGCCGACGTCGCTGCAGCCAATGACGCTGTGCGGCCATGGGATTCGCTCAACGCCGACGAAAAGAAGCTGTTCTCGCGGCTGGCCGAGGTGTACGCAGGATTCTCGGAGTACACCGATGCCCAGGTCGGCCGGATCATCGATTACCTGGAGCAGACCGGGCAGTTGGAGAACACGATCGTCTTCTACTGCGCCGACAACGGTGCTTCCGGTGAGGGTTCGCCGAACGGCTCGGTCAACGAGAACAAGTTCTTTAACGGCTATCCCGATGAGTTGAGCGAGAACATGAAGTATCTGGACACCCTGGGCAGTCCGGATACCTACGAGCACTACCCGACCGGATGGGCGGCGGCCTTCTCCACGCCATTCCAGATGTTCAAGCGCTACGCTCAATTCGCTGGCGGCACCTGTGATCCGATGGTCATCTCGTGGCCCAAAGGCATCAAGGCCAAAGGCCAGGTGCGCGATCAGTATCACCACGCCACCGACGTCGCGGCGACCGTTCTCGACGTCGCCGGCCTGGAGATGCCCAAGGAGTACAAGGGCATCAAGCAGTACCCGCTGAACGGCGTGTCGATGCGGTACAGCTTCGAGGATCCGCAAGCGGCCACCACCCGCAAGCGGCAGTACTTCGCCATGCTGGGCACCCGCGGCATCTGGCAGGACGGCTGGAAGGCCGCCGCCCTGCACGCGCCGCTGAGCAACAAGGGCAACTTCGATCAGGATCGGTGGGAGCTCTATCACGTCGCCGAGGACCGCTCCGAATCCACCAACGTCGCCGATCAGTACCCGGACAAGCTCGCCGAACTCATCAAGGCCTGGGATGAGGAAGCCAGGGACAATTTCGTGCTGCCGTTGGATGACCGCTCGGCCGTCGAGCAGGCCGGCACCCCACGGCCCCAGGCCGAACCTCCGCGCAACCGCTACCTCTACTACCCGGACACCGCGCCGGTGCCCGAGGGCGTGGCGGTGAGCATCCGCGGCAAGTCCTACAACATCGCCGCAAACGTCGACGTGGCACCCGATGCGCAGGGCGTGATCTTCGCTCACGGCTCCCGGTTCGGCGGGCACACAATGTTCGTCAAGGATGGCCGGTTGCACTACGTCTACAACTTCCTGGGTATCAAGCCCGAGCAGGAATTCGTCTCACCGCCATTGCCACCCGGCAAGCGAACCGTGGGCGTGCAGTTCAAGCGCGAGAAAGCCGGTCAATACGGCGAGTCACTTGGCACCACAACGCTGTTCGTTGACGGCAAAGAGGTTGCCAGCGGGCCGATGCGGGCTCAGATCGGCAAGTTCACCCTCGCCGGTGACGGCCTGTGCGTGGGCTACGACAGCGGCGACAATGTCTCTGCGCAGTATCAGAACCCGGGGACGTTCACCGGCGGAACCATCCAGGTCGTCGCATTCGACGTCAGCGAGGAAGCCTTCGTCAACCTCCAGCGCGACGCGGAGGCTGATTTCGCCACCGATTAGGGTGGCGGGGTGTCCCGCACCGGCCCACTCGGGTTCCCCTGGTGGACCCTGGTAGCCCCGATCGCCGCGCTGGCGGTGTTGCTGGGCACCTGGGCCAGCCACGAACATCCGCTCGTCCTCGTCCTGATCGGGGTGTGCCTGGTCGGCGCGGTGCTCTCCGCGGTGCACCACGCCGAGGTGGTGGCACACCGGCTGGGCGAGCCGCTGGGTTCGCTGGTGCTGGCGGTGGCGGTGACGGTCATCGAAGTGGGCCTGATCGTGATGCTGATGATCGGCGGCGGGCCGGGGGCGTCGAGCTACGCCCGCGACACGGTGTTCGCGGCGGTGATGATCTCGCTGAACGGCATCGTCGGGGTGAGCCTGCTGATGGGTGGGCTGCGACACCGACTGGTCTCGTTCAATGCCTCGGGTTCGGGCTCGGCGCTGGCGACCCTGGTGGCGCTGGCCGGCGTGTGCCTGGTGCTGCCAGGGTTCGCCGTCAGCGCGCCGGGCCCGTTCTATTCGAGTTCGCAACTGGTGTTCGCGGCCATCGCGTCGCTGGTGCTCTACGGCGGCTTCGTGTTCACCCAGAACGTGCGGCACCGCGACTTTTTCGTGCCGGTGGAACTCGATCGGCACGGCCAACTCGTGGCGATCAGTGACGACGGCACCGCGCACGCCGAACCCCCGCCGGCCCGCACCGCTCTGATCAGCCTGGTGTTGATGGTCGTCGCGCTGGTGTCGGTGGTGGGCCTGGCCAAACTGCTCTCACCCACCATCGAGCACGTCGTCACCGGCCTGGGCCTGCCTTACGCGATGGTGGGCGTGGTGATCGCGCTGCTGGTGCTGGCGCCGGAGACCATTGCGGCGCTGAACAACGCGGTGCGCGACCGGGTGCAGATCAGCTTCAACCTGGCCTACGGGTCGGCACTGGCCTCGATCGGTCTGACCATCCCGGTCATCGCGATCGCGACGATCTGGCTGCCAGGGCCGCTGACACTGGGACTGGAGCCGATGCAGATCGTGCTGCTGACGATCTCGGTGCTGGTGTCGGTGCTCACCCTGGCGCAGGGCCAGGCGTTGATCCTGCAGGGCCTGGTGCACCTGGTGATCCTGGCGACGTTCCTGTTCTTCTCCGCCAAGCCGTGAGTCAGGTGGTGTCGCGAGCGATCAGGGCGATGCCGGTGACGGCGATGGCGACGAAGACCACCGCCATCTGGACGCTGAAACCGCCGACCAGTGACGAGAGCACCAGCCCGGCAAGGCATGCCGAGAGCCACCGTGCGCCCGGCCGCTTCCCATTCACGACGGGCATCATATGACCTCCCCGCGGTGGGACCAGCGGTACCTGACCCGGGGCCCGGTAGATGCCGGATCGGTCGGGGTGGCGGCGGTGTTCGCGCCGCATACCCGGGAGTTTCCGAAGTCCGGGTCTGCCCTCGACGTCGCGTGTGGGCAGGGCGGCACCGCGGTCTGGCTGGCGCGGGGCGGGCTGTCGGTGTGGGGCTTGGACATCTCCGGTGTGGCCATCGATCAGGCTGGCGATCTTGCCGCGCGGTGCGGGGTGGCGGACCGCTGCCGGTTCAGCGTGGCCGACCTCGACTCCGGGCTGCCGGCCGGCGACCCCGCGGAGGTGATCGTGTGTCAGCGCTTCCGCGCACCCCATCTTTACCCGGCTCTGGTGCAGCGGCTGGCGCCCGGCGGGCTGCTGGCGATCGAGGTGCTCAGCGAGGTGGATGCTGAGCCGGGGCCGTACCGGGCGCCGGCGGGGGAGTTGCGCGCCGCATTTGGCGATCTCGGCGTGATTGCCGAGGGGGAGCGTGCCGGGATCGCCTGGCTGCTTGCCCGGAAATAGCTTGAGTGCAAAAGCGTTGAGCTAAGCCAGGTTTCGGGCGAACCAGTCCTGCAGGCGCTGCCAGGCGTCGGCGGCGGCCACCGCGTTGTAGCGCTTCCCGGTGTCGTTCAAGAATGCGTGGTCGGCGTCGGGTTCGATGACGAGTTCGTGGACCAGGCCGGCGGCCTCCAGGGCCGCCTTGGCGGCGGGTTCGGTGGAGGTGACGCGCCCGTCGAGTGCGCCGTAGAACCCGAGCACCGCGACGTTCCTCGACCCGGCGAAGTCCGGATCGTCGGGGGTTGGGCCGTAGAACGGCACGGCGGCCGCGAGTCGCGTTTCCCCGGCGGCCAGTAGTCGCCACACCAGTCCGCCGCCGAAGCAGAACCCGACGACGGCAAGTTTTTGGTCGGGCACCCGGCGTTGCAACTCGTCGAGGCCGGACCGGACGTCGGCGACGAAGCGCTGCGGGTCGGCGGCGGAGAGGGCGGCGGTGGCGGCGGCTGGGTCGGTGAAGGTCGCGCTGCCGCCTTCCTCGGAGAGCAGGTCTATGGCCAGGGCCGAGTAGCCGATCCCGGCGAGTCGGCCCGCGACCGAGCGGACCCAGTCGTTGAGGCCCTTGTTCTCGTGGATGACCAGGACCGCCCCGCGGGCCGTCTCGGCCGGTGCCCAACTGCCCTGCAGGGTGCCGCGCGGACCGGCCCAGGTGATGGCTTCGGTGGGTCTCGCGTCCTGCATGCCGGGCGCCGGGCCGGCGGGCGCCTCGGGGGCGGCGGGGGTGGGGGCGACCGCCGAGCGGTCATCGGCGCAGGCGCTGATGAGGGCGGAGGCTGTCGCCGCGCCGACGCCGAGCAGTGCCAGCCGGCGCAGCGCTTCGCGGCGGGTCAGCAGGCCGTCGACGTGGTCGGTGGCGATCTCTTCGGCGAGGTAGCGCTGAAGTGGGGTCACCCCAGTGAGTATGCGCGCCGATGCGGTGCGGCGCGGGGTGGCGGTGCTGTGGGGAGAGAATTAGCCCCCCTGGGGAGAGAATCAGGGGCGTGCGGGCGTGGATCGTGTGGTCGGTGGGCCTGCTGGCCTACCTGGTGGCCGTGCTGCACCGCACCACGTTCGGGGTGGCCGGACTGGATGCCGCCGAACGGTTCGGCGCCAGTCCCGCGACTCTGTCGATCTTCGTGGTGCTCCAGTTGAGCGTGTATGCGAGTGCGCAGATCCCCGCCGGGGTGTTGCTGGACCGCTTCGGTTCGCGGGTGATGATCCTGACCGGCGGGACGCTGATGTTTGCCGGGCAGGTGGCCCTGGCGTTCACCGAGTCGCTGCCGACGGCAATCGCGGCGCGCGCGGTGGTGGGCCTCGGCGATGCGTTCACCTTCATCTCGGTGCTGCGCCTGGTGCCGAACTGGTTTCCCGCCCGCCGGGTGCCGCTGGTGACCCAGTTGACCGGCATCTCCGGCCAACTCGGCCAGGTGCTCTCGGCGGTGCCGTTTGTGGGACTGCTCGCCGGGCCGGGTTGGACCACTGCGTTCTCGGCGGCGGCCGCCCTCGGCGCGCTGTCGTTGGTGCTGACCGTCGCGCTAGTCACGAACGCACCGTACGGCGTCGTCCCCGATCGTCCGGTGACCACCTTCGGCGACACCCTGCGCAGTGTCCGGACGGTGTGGATGCGCCCGGGAACCCGGCTGGGCTTCTTCTCGCACATGGGCACCCAGTTCTCGGTCACGGTATTCACTCTCATGTGGGGTGTGCCGTATCTAACTGCAGCACAGAATCTTTCACGTCAGGCAGCTGGCATGCTACTGGGCGTCTCGGCGGCGTCGGCCGTCGTTGCGGGAGTGGTCATCGGAATCGTCACTGGACGACACCCGCACCGTCGCTCATGGATCGTTCTGGGCATCATCGCCGGTAACGCACTGGTGTGGACGGCGGTGCTGGCACTGCCCGGGCCCGCGCCGCGATGGCTGCTGGTGGTTTTGATCATCGTGATTTCGGCTGGCGGGCCGGGTTCCGTCGTCGGCTTCGACTTCGCCCGCACCTTCAACACCCGCGCCACCCTGGGCACCGCGCAGGGGGCGGTGAACATGGGCGGTTTCTTCGCCTCACTGGTGGTGATGCAGGCGATGGGCGCGGTGATCGGTGCCGCCGGCGGCTACTCGTTCGACGCGTTCCGTTGGGCCTGGTGCGTGCAGTACGTCGTGTGGGCGGTGGCTGTGACCGGAATCCTCATCACCCGACGTAAGGCCCGCCGGACGATCGGCGACATCGAGGAGAGCAGATATTTGCTGGAATTCTTCAGCGACCGGTAGGCTTCGGCTGTCTTCAGTCATCCCCGGAAGGAAACTCGCATGCAGACCCTGCGCACACACCTGATCGCCGGCGCCGCCGTCGTCGCCACTGCGGGGGCCATGACCCTGGCACCGGTCGCTGCGCAGCAGCAGGCGACCCACATCCCGACCGTCATGCCGGTGTCACTGGCCGCGTTCGACAACCCCTTCAACGCGATCATCGCCACCGCGACAATGGCCCAGAACTATGTGTTCGGCGCCTACTACAACGGCGGGGATGCCCCGACGCCCGGTGCGGGCGTGGCCAACTGGACTGACGCCGGCTTCGACCAGACCGGCGGCGACCTGCTCAACTATCTGCTCTACACCGAGACCTCGCTGGGCTTTTACACCTTCGTCGGCACGAACGCCCAGGGGATCTGGGACAACAGCCCTGTTACCGACCAGTTGGGAATCAACATCTCCGATTACGTCAACGTCGGTCTCGACGGCGTGGCCGGCGCGGCACCGGCGATCAGCACGGGCGTGTGGAACTTCCCCTCCGCGGTCGTCAACGCGGTCCAACTGGCACTCGGCGGCGACTTCGGCGCTGCCCTCTCTGCACTCGGCGCCGCGATCCTCAATCCGATCACGGCCGCGGGCGAAAGCCTGCTGGCCGCCGGGTCCTATGTGTTGGCCAACGTGATCAACCGGGCCGGCGCGGCACTGGCGGTGCTTCCGCAGATCCTGACCACCTACGCCGCCGCGGCCGCCGGGGGTGCGGAGTTGCTCGCCGTGAAGCAGGCGGAGATCACCCAGGCGGTTTTGAGCAACCTGGTGAGCTTGAACTTCGAGGGAGCCTGGAATGCGGCGGTCGAAGGACTGCTCGGGCCAACCGGGACTCCCGGCCTTGCCCTGAACCTCAGCATCGGGGCGGGTGTGCAGACCGGCCCGATCACAAGCGAGGCTGACATCCCGACCAACTTCGTGCCCAGCCTGCGTACCGCGGCCCAGGCGGGGGTTTGGTCGTTGCAGAATGCGCTGTCGACCGGCCCGGTACTGCCGACGGCCGCCACCGAGCGGCCGGCGACTGCCCGCAAGGCTGCCGCGGTGGCTGCGGTGTCGGAGGCCAGGTCGGCTGCGAACGCAGGTGACTCGGCTTCCCCGGCGGCGCAGGCAGGCGAATCGGCTCCGGCTGCGCAGGCAGGCGAATCTGCGTCAGCGCCTAAGCAGGACCGGCAGGCCCGCGGGGCTCGCGCGGCCCGCGGCAACTAGCAGGCGACCGTCAAATAGCCGACTGAGGCGACGGCGGCCGCGCCGACCAACACGGCTGCTAGGCGTGAACGCACGGGTACCGGTGTCCTAGGGCTGCGAGCATGTCGGCAACTTTGCGCCGCTCGACCAGAGCGGACCTCATCTCGTCCTGCAGTGCCCGGACCAGGCTGTCCTGGTGGATCGACGCGAGCCTCGCCATCCGGGACCGGCGCTTGATGGCCTCGTCGTCGAGTACCGCGATCCGCTGGTGCAACTCGGCACAGAAGTAGGACGCCTGCGCGCGATTGGCTTCCGCATCGACGTACGCGACCGAACTCATTCCCTTGTCTCCATGGCGCGAACCCTATCGGCCTGGGGGTCGGTTCTCAATCGGATTCGGAACTCTGGACCCGGTCAAGCTTTCGCGCCGCGAGGACCCCCTCGGCGATCAGCACCACGATGAGCGTCACGCCGAACGACGGGTACAGCACCGCGAGCGTGGTTGCGATCGCGGCGATTGCAACCACCGCGCCGCGCGGGGTGTGGGAGCGCATCGCGTCGCTGGTGCGCCCCGGCAGGCCGGCCGAACCGGTGGGGCGGCGCTTCCACCACATCAGCGTCGCGGTCACGACACTGGTCAGCACACCGAGGCACGCCAGCGTGGCGAGGATCCGGGTGAGCAGTCCGTACTGGGTCCCCATGTGGGTGTTGACCCCCCACCCGGTCATCCGGGACAGCGCGCCGTCCTGGGCTGCGGTGGCGTTGGCGATGGTTTGGCCGGTGAACTGGTTCAGGTACAGGGTGCGTTGCTCGGAGAGTTTCTGCGGCCAGTGATTGACCACCGTGTAGCTGCCGTAGACCGGTTGTCCGTCCTCCTCGGAGTCCGACGGCCCGATGATGGAGTAGCCGGGCAGCATGTTCTCGGACTTGGCGATCTGGTCAATCTCGTTGAATCCCAATGGTTTCGGAGTCCCACCGGGAGCGGTAGATGCATAGACCGGATCCTCCTTATCGGCCCAGGCGATGCTGCGGCCGAGCCGGTCGAAGTCGCCGACCTTCGCCGGAGTGGACGGGGCATCCACTTCGGTGGAGGGGGTCACCGTCGATGCCACCGCACGCCAGTTCTCGCCCCAATACCGCGACCATGTGAGCCCGGAGACGATGTAGCCGATGAGCACGGCTGAGAGCAGGATGCCGGTTGCGGCGTGCAGATCGCGCCAGCGCACGCGGCCGCCCCTGCGCCACCGGATCGCCAACCGCGGCTTGCCGTTCTCGATTGCGCGGGGCCACCACAGGTAGATGCCGGTGGCCGCCAGCACCAGGATCCAGACCGCGGTCACCTCGATCAACAGGCCGCCGATGCCGACTTTCACGGTCGCGTCGGGATAGGACGACGGCGCTATCAGGTGCCCCACCGACGGCAGCGACACCGTCGGCCCGTCGTTGCCGAACATCGCATGCAACCGGTTGGCCCACCCCACCAACCCGGACAGGGACTGCTGCTGGCCGAGATAGCCGCCGGTATAGGGGTCGACGAAGACCTGAGTGATGTTGCTCTCGCCGACAGTCTCGGGCGGGGCGAAATCGACCCGGGTCGAGCGGTCGGGGGCACTGGGCGGGGTGACGCCGTCGAGCACCATCTCCGGGCCGACCTGTGCCCGCGCGGTGGCCACCTGATCGTCAAGCGAGACCTGCGACGGGCCTTCGGCCACCACCCTCAGATCGCGGTTGAGCACCAGATCCAGCGGCTGCGAGTACAGGATGATCAAGCCCGTGCACGCCAGCGTGAGTAGCGCCGGCGCGGCGAACAAGCCGACCCAGAAGTGCAGCCGCCAGATCCGACGCAGCACTGCAGCTTCGCCGCGGCGTTGCGGACGTTCGACTGTGACCACGTGTCTCCTCGGGTTTGCCGGATCCCGGTTTGGGTCTGGCTGTAGAGATAGTCGCGATTTGAGGCGTTGTGGTTCCCGGGCTCGGCAGGTTTGCCGTGCGGTGAATTCTCTTGGAACGGACTCCACCCCTAGATGCCGTTGAAGTGCGGCTTTAGGGGTTGAAAGCCGCGGCCGAGCGCTGGCAGAGCACCGCGACGCGCTGATTGCTGGAAAATCTATCCTGAGAATTAAGAAGCTCGTGTTAACCTCGCGCGAGCCGTCGTTAACCCGTTAGCCAACAGGAGCCGTCCATGTCTGCCACTGACTCTTTCCCGCCCGCAGGTCGCGATCGCCGCACGTCGAAGGGCTGGGTGCGGACCATCGCGTATGGCCGTCGCGGGGTGACGGCGGCGGAGGCCGCGACCGGTGGCTAACGGAGGCACCGGCGGTGCGGCCGGTGCGGGTGGCAGCGGCGGTGATGGCTTCGCCGGTGACGCCACCACGCCTGCCGGTTCGGCTGGCGGTAACGGCGGCGACGCCGGCAGTCAGGGCGCCGGTGGCTTCCGCGGTGCTCCGGGTACCGGCGGGAGCGGTGGCGCCCTCGGCCTTACCGGGAAAAACGGGGCCGGA
>CAMCWJ010000036.1 GCA_945882475.1 Bifidobacterium breve | reverse complement strand
CCGCCGAAGCCGTCCCCGGTACGGGTCTTGACCTCGACGAAAACCACGGTGTGATCGCCCTCGGCGGCGATCAAGTCCAACTCGCCGTACCGGCACCGCCAGTTGCGCGTCAGAATCCGCAGCCCCGCGGCGAGCAGATACTGCGTCGCAAACTGCTCGCCCAGGGCGCCGAGTTCAGTGCGCGTCAGGCGCGCCGATGTCGTCATTGCCCCAGGGTGGGCCGACCGGCCGACGGAAACATCGCGGCGCCGATTGACGGGACGGGGTTATCCCCAGAGTCACCGTCGTGCACAGCCAATCGGCCGGGGCCACCGCCCGCCCGGCGATCACTCCGGCAGGCGCAGGTCCGGCTTGTCTACCTCTTCGATGTTGACGTCCTTGAAGGTGATCACCCGAACCTGCTTGACGAATCGGGCCGGCCGGTACATGTCCCACACCCAGGCGTCGGCCAGACGCAGTTCGAAATAGACCTCGCCGTCGGTGTTTCGCGGCACCAACTCGACACTGTTAGCCAGGTAGAAGCGACGCTCGGTCTCCACCACGTAGCTGAACTGCCCCACGATGTCCTTGTACTCGCGGTACAGCGACAGCTCCATCTCGGTTTCATACTTCTCGAGATCTTCGGCACTCATCGTCTCAGCCGTCTTTCTGTCGAACGCTGTCCTGCTACTGAACGTGGTTCCATCTTGTCGCACCGGGTCACCTGCGCGACGTTGATGAACGAATGCCGATGCTCGCCACAGGGGCCGAGTTCGGCCAGGGCGGCCCCGTGCGCGGCGGTGCTGTAGCCCTTATGTTCGGCGAACCCGTACCCGGGATGCTGCCCATGCAGCGCCACCATCAGCCGGTCACGACTCACCTTGGCCAGCACGCTGGCTGCGGCGATACAGGCCGCTGCCGCATCCCCACCCACCACCGGCAGTGACGGCATCGGCAAGCCGGGCACCCGGAATCCGTCGGAGAGCACGTACCCGGGCCGCACCGCCAGACCGGCGACCGCACGACGCATCCCTTCGATGTTGGCCGCGTGCACACCACGGCGGTCCACTTCGGCCGGCGGGATGAAGACCACGTGGTAGGCCAGCGCGTAGCGACGGATCACCGGGAAAAGCTCCTCGCGGGCCTTGGCGGTGAGCTTCTTGGAGTCGTCGAGGGCGGCCAGGCTGCCGAAGCGGTTGGGTCCCAGCACGCATGCCGCGACCACCAGGGGCCCCGCGCAGGCGCCGCGGCCGACCTCATCGACGCCGGCCACCGGACCCAGTCCGCTGCGGTACAGCGCCGACTCGAGGGTTCGCAGCCCCGACGAGCGTCGGATTACCATGCGCGGCGGCCACGTCGCCACGTCAGACTTCCTGGCGGACATGTCAACCCTGCTGTGGGTCGACCGAGGACACACCACCCCAGCGCGACGGCGGCCACGCGATGAACCGGGCCTTGCCGATGACGTTGTCCACCGGAATCGTGCCCGCCATCGGGTCACCGGTGCACAGGATCCCCTTCTGCGCGTCGGTCGGGGTGCTGCCGCAGCGAGCTCGGGAGTCCGCCGAGTGGGTGCGGTTGTCCCCCATGACCCACAGCCGCTCATTGGGGACCGTGACAGGACCGAACTCATTGCCCAGGCAGGGGTAAACCGCCGGGTCGGCCATCATCGCGGTCTCGCTCAGATAGGGCTCCGTGAGCGCCTTGCCGTCCACGGTCAGACCGGTGTCGGCGCGACACGCGACAGTTTGACCGCCGACTGCGATGATTCGCTTGACGAGGTCGTTCTGGTCGGGCGGCACGAAACCGATGAACGACAGCGCATTCTGCACCGCCCGGATGGCCGCGTTATCCGATCGGATCGACTTGTACCCGACACTCCAGTTGGGCGGGCCCCTGAAGACGACCACGTCTCCGGGTTGCGGAGCCCCGAATCGATAGCTGATCTTGTCGACCATGATGCGGTCACCAACACAACCGTTGCAGCCGTGCAGGGTGGGTTCCATGGATTCGGACGGGATCAAATAGGGCCGCGCCACAAAGGTGAGCATGACGTAGTAGAGGACAACCGCGATACCAACCAGGATCGCCCCCTCGCGCAGCGCCGAACGCTTCGGAGCGTTGTCGGTGCCGGGACTTGCCGGGACGTGCGTTGGGACGGCACGCTCCGGTATCGAGTCGTCGGGTTGGGGCGTGACGGTCACGAGATCAGCGTAGCCAGCCGCGGGTGCGAAACCGACGAACGCGCGAAGCTCAGCGCTTCTCCTTGATCTTGGCTTTCTTGCCGCGCAGGTCGCGCAGGTAGTAGAGCTTGGCGCGACGGACGTCGCCGCGGGTCACGACCTCGATATGGTCGATGTTGGGCGAGTGCACCGGAAAGGTCCGCTCGACGCCGACGCCGTAGCTTTCCTTGCGCACGGTGAATGTCGCCCGGATCCCGCCGCCGGAACGACGCAGCACCACACCCTTGAACACCTGGATGCGTTGCTTATTGCCTTCGATGACCTTGACGTGGACGTTGATGGTGTCGCCGGGCCCGAACTTCGGAATGTCGTCGCGAAGCGACGCCTGGTCAACGAAATCCAGCGTGTTCATCTGGGGACACTTCCTCGCGGTCGGCTGCGCCGGCGGCCTGGTGCGCGAGCGCCAGACAACACCGAACTGGTGGGTGTTTATCGCAGCAGGCAATGCGAGCCCGCGCGGACAACTTCCCAATTGTGCCAGATCAGGCCCGTGCGGCGAAATCGCCCGACCCGCCGAGGTCAACCCGCACGCGACGGCATACCGGCACAGTCATGCCAAGATGGTTTCGGTCCCCGAACCATGGTTCGCCAACCCGGGCACATCCGAGCTGAGGAGAAGGACATGCGACGCCGACCGTCGGTGCTTCTCACCGGTATAACCGCCCTTGCGGTCGGAATTCTGCTGGGCGCCTCCTCGGCCCGGCTCACCGCGGATTCCGGTCTGCAACCGCCCCAACGGCTGGCTCTGATGGCTTCCGGTCCCCAAGCTGCGCCGCAGGGTGCGGTGACACCGCCGGAGGTCAACCGCGGCGCCCTGGCCGCCAAAGCCGTCGGCGCGGCCCAACGCAAGGGCGCCGACCTCAGCGTGACCATGCTCGACAGGCAGACCGGCCAGTGGGTATCCAGCGGCGACCGCGGGGCTTTCCCGATCGCATCGGTGACCAAACTGTTCATCGCCGACGACCTGCTCTGGGGCCTGGCCAAGAAGCGCGCCCGCCTGAGCCCCGCCGACCGGAAAAACCTGGAGAGCATGCTGCGGTCCTCCGACGACGGCGCCGCCAACGCTTTCTGGGAACGCGGAGGCCGCAACGCGATCATCTCCCGGGTGCTGGACCGCTACAAGTTGACCGGAATCACGCTGCCCTACGACGGCAACTGGTGGACCACCATGAGCACCACCGCAGATCTGGTTCGCTACTACGACGCGCTGCTGGACGGCTCCGGCGGACTGCCACCGCAGCAGGCCGAGGTGATCCTGTCCAACCTGGCGGCCTCCACTCCGCTGGGTGTCGACGGATACCCGCAGCGATTCGGTATCCCCTCTGGCCTTCCTGCCGAAACCGTTGCGGTGAAACAGGGTTGGATGTGCTGCTGGGGCGGACCGAACTGGGTGCACGTATCGAGCGGCGTGATCGGCAAGGACCGCCGCTATGTGATCGCCATCGCCGCCATGCAACCGGCGGATGAGGTCGTCGCACGCAACACCATTACCCAGGCGATCAAGACGATGTTCCCCGGCGGGCGGATCTAGGCGCTAGTCGGATTCAGCGAGCAGGTCCGGCCGCCGCTGCCGGGTGCGCTGCTCGGACTGGTGCAGGCGCCACTGTGCGATCCTGGCATGGTCGCCGGATAACAGGACCTCGGGGACATCCAGCCCGCGCCAGACCTGGGGTCGGGTGTAACTGGGGCCCTCCAGTAGACCGCTGTTGGCCGGCGAATGTGAATCATCTTGGTGCGAAAGGGGATTGCCCATCGCGTTGGGCAGAAGTCGCACCACTGCCTCGATCATGACCAACGCCGCGGCCTCACCGCCGGCCAGCACATAGTCCCCGATCGAGATCTCTTCCACCCGCATCCGGTTCGCGGCGTCGGTGATGACGCGCTGATCGATACCCTCGTAGCGACCGCAGGCGAACACCAGGTGCGCCTCAGTCGTCCAACGGCCGGCCACGGACTGGCTGAACAACCGGCCCGCCGGAGTGGGTACCACCAACAGCGTGTCGCCGGTGCAGATCTCGTCGAGAGCCTCGCCCCACACCGGGGCCTTCATCACCATCCCGGGACCGCCCCCGTACGGGGCGTCGTCCACCGAGTGGTGCACATCGTGTGTCCACCGGCGCAGGTCGTGGACTCCGAAATCCACCAGTCCGGTCTCAATCGCCTTGCCCGGCAACGATTGTCGAACCGGATCGAGGTAATCGGGGAAGATCGTGATGACGTCGATACGCATGAATCACGCGCCTCCGTCGGCCAACTCCAAGAGGCCCTCAGGGGGATCGATCTCGATGATCCCCTCGTCGAGTGACACCCGTGTCACGATCGCGCTGACGAAGGGAACCAGCACCTCGCCGTCGGACTCGGCGGTCACCGACAGCAACTCGCCCGCGGAGGTGTGCAGCACCTCAGCGACCGTTCCTACGGCGTGGCCGTCTACGGTCCGCACCGACAGACCTTCGAGTTGGTGGTCGTAGAACTCGTCGGGGTCGTTGATCGGCGGCAGATCGGCGGAGTCGACCACAAACAACCCGCCGCGCAAGGCATCGGCGCCGTCGCGGTCCGCTACTCCATCAAGACGCACGAGCAGCCTGCCGCTGTGCGGTCTCACCGATTCGATGAGCACATCGCGGGTCGCCCCACCTCGGGACGCTCGCAGCCGCAACCGCTTTCCCGCGACAAACCGGTCATCGGGGTCGTCGGTGCGCACATCAACGACGAGTTCGCCGGTAATGCCGTGCGCCTTCGCGATCCGCCCGACCACCAGCTCCATCGGATTGCCGGTCGGCTATCGGTCGGTATCCACCACGTCGACGCGGACCCCGCGCCCACCGATGCCGGCAACCAGGGTTCGCAACGCGGTAGCGGTGCGGCCGCCACGTCCGATCACCTTGCCCAGATCGTCCGGGTGCACGTGCACCTCGACGGTCCGGCCACGGCGGTTGGTCACCATGTCGACCTGGACATCATCCGGGTTGTCGACGATCCCGCGGACCAGATGCTCCACGGCGTCGACGACGACCGAACTCACTGCTCTTCCGACGCGGCGGGCTCGGCAGCCGCCTCGGCGGCGGGCTCGGGCTCGGTGGCAGCCGGCTCGGCCTCGGCAGTCGGCTCAGCCTCTACGGCCGGCTCAGCCTCTGCGGCAGGAACCTCGGCCTCAGCGGCGGGCGCCTCGTCCTCAGCGGCGGGGGCTTCGGCCTCGGCCTTCTTGGCGGGGGCCTTCTTTTTCTTCAGCTGGGTCGCCTCGCCGGAGGGCGCACCGTCTGGCGCGGCGAGCGCGGCGTTGAACAACTCGAGCTTGCTGGGCTTGGGCGCCTTGACCTTCAGTGTTCCCTCGGTGCCAGGCAGGCCCTTGAACTTCTGCCAGTCACCGGTGATCTTCAGCAGCTTGAGCACGGGCTCGGTGGGCTGGGCGCCGACCGAGAGCCAATACTGGGCGCGCTCAGAGTCGACCTCGATGAGGCTCGGCTCTTCTTTGGGGTGGTAGCGGCCGATGACCTCGATGGCCCGGCCGTCGCGGCGGTTGCGCGCATCGGCGACGGAAATGCGGTACTGGGGATTGCGGATCTTGCCGAGCCGCGCGAGCTTGATTTTGACAGCCATGAACGAACTTCTCCTGTGATCTCACGCTGCAATTCAGCGATCACCGACGGGATGTCGGAATCCGGTTTTGCCTCGCGTGGTCGGCCCCTGGGCGACGCGTCCTCGCGTCCACCCCGTGGCCAGCAACGATTCTGCCAGATCGGGTACCGCGGGCGGTAATCAGCAGAATTTGTCCATGCATTTCGCCTCCACCCGGCGGGTCATTCGCCAGCCGTCGGGGGTGCGGACGAACTCGTCGTCGTACCACAGTGCGCAGAACATCACCCGGCCGTCGTCGTTGAGTTTCATCGGGTTGAAGCACATCGTGCGCCCCGTGGCGGTATCGCCGGTCAGCCGGATGTCGAAGTTGCCCAACAGGTGGTAGTAGGCCGGGAAGTTCGGCAGCACCTCCGCAAGCCAAGCCTTAACCTGCGGAAACGGCCCGTCGATTCCGCCCAGTTCGCGGTAGTCGATATAGGCGTCCGGGGTGAAGATCCGGTCCAGGTCATCGAAGCGCCGCGCGTCGATAGCCGTGGAGTAGTCCACCAGGAGTTGCTGGATCTCCAGCCGGTCGGAGATTTCGTTGAGGGTCATCATGATTAGGGATTCAACACGGTGTGATCGGCGCGCTGCAGTTAGGCTCACGTTTCATGCCTAGGCTTCTGACCGCGCTTGCGGCCTCCGTCGCAGCGATCGCCACTACCCTGGGCCTCTGTGCCCCCGCCGCCGCCGAGCCCAGCGTCCAGCCGATCGGCTCAGTCCCGGTGCCAGACGGCCCCGCGCCGTCCTGGATCATCGCCGACATCAACACCGGCCAGGTGCTGGCCGGCCGTGACATGTACGCCCCGCACCCACCGGCGAGCACCATCAAGACTCTGCTGGCGCTGACCGCTCTGGACGAGGTGAACCTGGACGCCACGGTGGTCGCCACACCGGCCAACACCGACGTCGAGTGCAATTGCGCGGGCGTGCAGCCCGGCAGCTCCTACACCGCACGACAGTTGCTCGACGCTGTGCTGCTGGTCTCGGGCAACGACGCCGCCAACACCCTCGCCGACATGCTGGGCGGCTACGACGTCGCGGTGGACAAGATGAACGCCAAGGCCGTCGCGATCGGTGCCACCAACACCCGTGCCACCTCGCCGTCCGGGTTGGACGGACCGGGCGGGCCGGGCTGGACGACCCCGCACGATCTGGCCGCCATCTTCCGGGCCGCGCTGGCCAACCCGGTGTTCGCCCAGATCACCGCGGCACCGGCAGCGCCGTTCCCCACCGGTTCCGGCGAACGGCCGCTGGTCAACCAGAACGAACTCCTGGTGCGCTACCCGGGGGCGATCGGCGGAAAGACCGGATTCACCAACGCGGCGCGGAAAACCTACGTGGGTGCCGCCGACCGCAACGGCCGACGGCTGGTGATCGCAATGATGTACGGCCTGGTTCGGGACGGCGGACCGACCTACTGGGATCAGGCCGCCATGCTGCTGGACTGGGGGTTCGCCCAGAACCCGGCCGACAGCGTCGCCGTGCTGTGACGGGGTGCCGGCCGAAGCCGACACCCCGTGGAGCGCTTAGCGGTTGAAGCCGGGAGAGGCGATCTCGGCCTCAGTGAGGTTGTACGCCGGCGGTGCGACCACTTCCGGAGCGGCCTGGCCCAGGTTTCCGGTTTCGGCCGGCATCGCGCCGGCATCATCGGACTCGGCCGGAGCGGTGATGATCTCGGAGGTGCCGACCGGCCCGACCGGGGGCACCGGGGTGCCCTGCAGCGGAATCGTGCCCGGCACCCACGCCAGGATGTCCCGGGTTCCGTCGTTCCAGGCGACGCTGTTGGGCACATCGCCGATGACGTCGAAGTAGAGCTTGCCGGTGCTGTTGCCGCCGGGGCCGACCTGGCCGCTGCCGATGCTGCCGGGCGCGTTCAGGAGCACCGGGTCGCTGTCGCCGCTCTCTGCGCGGGCGAGGAAACCTTCGATCTTGGGATTGACCCAATTGCCGAACGACGCGACTTCCAGCGTTGCCTCATACAACGTGCCGTTGTGCGGCACAGGGGCAGAACTCGGACCGAAATTCGTCACGGTGTAGCCGATGACCGGCACCCCCGGGACATAGCTGATCCGCATCTGCTCGCCGAAGATCTTGATGTTGTCGGTCGCCCACGCCGGGGCTGCGGTGGCGGCACCAAAACCGAACGCGACCGCGGTGGCCGCCACGACTCCGGCTAGCTTGTTAACCCTCACACTGACTCCTCTCGTCTGCGGGATTGTATCCCTGCAATCAATGCGAGACCGCATAGAACCCGAACTGCGGCCTTTCCTCGCTAGCCTAAGCGCACATGGATGCCCTGTCGCGGTGGCTGCGCCGCGTCGCCGTGGTGGCCGTCGCGGGTCTGGTCGCCACTGTGACCCCCGCCGTCGCCGGCGCCGAACCCGTGGCACCGGCCGCCGTTGCTCCGCCCGCCGGTCCCGCTCCGGTCTGGCTGGTCGCCGATATGGTCAGCGGCCGCATCCTCGGCGGCCAGGATCCCTACGGTCCACATGCGCCGGCGAGCACCATCAAGGCGTTGCTGGCGATGGTGGTCCTCGATCAGGTGCCGATGAACGCGATGGCCCGGGCGAGCACGGCGAACACCGACGTCGAGTGCTCGTGCGTCGGCCTGGTGCCCGGGGCGGTCTACACCACCCGGCAACTACTCGACGCGCTGATGATGGTCTCGGGCAACGATGCCGCCAACCTGCTGGCCGACATGGTGGGCGGGACGCCGGCGGCCGTTGCGAAGATGAACGCCAAGGCGGCCCAGGTCGGGGCCCGCAGCACCCGGGCCGCGTCGCCGTCGGGGCTCGACGGGCCCGGCTGGGAGTCGGTGACCACCGCGCACGATCTGGCGATCGTCTACCGCGCAGCGCTGAACTATCCGCTGTTCGCTCAGATCCTGCACCAGCGCACCGCACTGTTCCCGGACGGCGGCGGCGGCTTCAAACAGATCGCCAGCCACGATCCGTTGCTGACCGACTATCCCGGCTTCATCGGTGGCAAGACCGGTTACACCAATCTCGCCCAGGAGACCTACGTCGCCATCGCCCAACGCGGCGGCAGGAGGCTGGTAGCGGTGATGATGTACGGCGATGACGATCTGTGGAGTCAGGGCCGCGCGCTGCTCGACTGGGGCTTCAGCCAGTACGGCTAGAAAACCCTGCCGCGCAGGACAACGCGATCGGGCCGGGACAGCACTGCCGGACCGTGGCGCGGGTCTTCGATGAAGCACAGCAGGTCAGCCGACGCACCCTCGGACAGCCCGGGCCGGCCCAGCCACCTTCGGGCGTCCCAGCACGCCGCCCCGAGTGCCTCGGTCGACGTCATCCCGATGCCCTTAAGCGCCTCGACCTCGTCGCCGATGCGGCCGTGCGCCATTGTGCCGCCGGCATCGCTGCCGGCGTAGATCGGCACCCCGGCCTCGCGGGCGGCACTGATCCGCTGCCGAAAGCGGGCATAGAGATCCCGCATGTGCGCGGCGTACACCGGATATCTCGTTGCGGAGTCGGCAAATTGGGGGAAGTTCTCGATGTTGATCATCGTGGGAACCAATGCCGTGCCGCGTTCGGCCATCATCGCCACGGTGTCGGTGGTCAGGCCGGTGCCGTGTTCGATGCAATCGATTCCGGAGTTGATAAGTCCGGGTAGGGCATCCTCGCCGAACACGTGCGCTGTCACCCGTGCGCCCTCGGAGTGGGCGGCGGCGACGGCGGCCACCAACACGTCGTCGGACCACAGCGGCGCGAGGTCCCCCGAGGATCGGTCGATCCAGTCCCCAACCAGTTTCACCCATCCGTCACCGCGGCGTGCCTGCTGCGCTAACGCCTCCGGAAGTTGCCATTCGTCCTCGAGTTCTATGGCGAAACCCTGCATGTATCGCTTGGGGCGCGCCAGATGCCTTCCCGCCCTGATGATCTGGGGCAGATCCTGATGATCGTCGAGGCTGCGGGTGTCGGTGGGTGAACCGCAGTCGCGAAGCAACAGTGCACCCGCATCACGTTCGATTCGCGCCTGATTGAGGGCCTCATCGATCCCGATGGCGCCGTGCGGGCCCAGTCCAACGTGACAGTGCGCGTCGACCAGGCCGGGCAGTATCCAGCCGCCGTCGAAGATCGTCTCGGCCCCCGCGACCGGTTCGCTACGCAGGATCCCGTCGGCGATCCACCATTCGACCTGCTCACCATCGGGCAGTCCGCGCCCCCGAAGGTGCAGCGGAGCAAGGCTCACCTGTTGCCCGGAAACTTCAGTTTCGACAGGTCGAAGCCGGCCAGGCCGGGCGGCAGTTCGTTGAGACCCTCCGGCATCTGCGACAAGTCCGGGAAGCCTTCGGGCAACTGTCCGCCCAACAACGGATTGGATGCCCGTGCCGGCGTCGGGCCGCGGCCCTTCTTGCCCTTCTTGTTCTTGCCCTTGGCCGTGCGCTTAGACGATCGCCGGCCCAACCCCAGCCCCATCGATCCGGCCATCTGCGACATCATCTTGCGCGCCTCGAAGAACCGGTCGACGAGTTGATTGACCTCCGAGACCGCCACCCCGGAGCCGTTGGCGATACGCAACCGTCGGGAGGCGTTGATGATCTTCGGGTCGGCCCGCTCCTGCGGCGTCATGCCGCGGATGATCGCCTGGATCCGGTCGAGGTGGCTGTCGTCGACGGCGGAGAGGGCGTCCTTCATCTGACCCGCACCAGGCAGCATGCCCAGCAGGTTGCCGATCGGGCCCATCTTGCGGATGGCCAGCATCTGCTCGAGGAAGTCCTCCAGAGTGAGGTCTCCTGAGCCGATCTTGGCCGCCGCCTCCTCGGCTTTCTGTGCGTCGAAGACCTGCTCGGCCTGTTCGATCAGCGACAGCATGTCGCCCATGCCCAGGATCCGGCTCGCCATCCGGTCGGGATGGAAGACGTCGAAGTCGTCCAGTTTCTCGCCGGTGGAGGCGAACAGGATCGGGACGCCGGTGATCTCCCGCACCGACAGCGCGGCACCGCCGCGTGCGTCGCCATCGAGCTTGGTCAGCACGACCCCGGTGAAGCCGACGCCCGCGCCGAAAGCCTCCGCGGTGGCCACTGCGTCCTGGCCGATCATCGCGTCGAGGACGAACAGCGTCTCGTCCGGTGACACGGCATCGCGGATCGCGGCCGCCTGCTCCATCAGGACCTCGTCGATACCGAGGCGGCCGGCCGTGTCGACGATGACAACGTCGAAGTGCTTCGATTTCGCCTCGGCCAGACCCGCGGCCGCCACCGCCACCGGGTCGCCGGGCCCGGCACCCTCGGTCGCGGCCGTATCGGGCGAGGTCCCCGGGTGCGGCGCGAAGACACTGACTCCGGCACGCTCGCCGACGACCTGCAACTGGATCACCGCACCGGGGCGTTGCAGGTCGCACGCCACCAGCAACGGGGTGTGGCCCTGGCCGCGCAGCCACTTGGCCAGCTTGCCGGCCAGGGTGGTCTTGCCGGCGCCCTGCAGACCGGCGAGCATGATCACCGTCGGCGGGGTCTTGGCGAACGCCAGTTGGCGGGTCTCGCCGCCCAGGATCGCGACGAGTTCCTCGTTGACGATCTTGACGACCTGCTGGGCCGGGTTCAGCGCGCCGGAGACCTCGGCGCCCTTCGAGCGTTCCTTGACCCGGTTGATGAACGCCCGGACCACCGGCAGCGACACGTCAGCCTCGAGCAGCGCCAGGCGGATCTCCCGCGCGGTCGCGTCGATGTCGGCGTCGGTCAGCCGGCCCCTGCCGCGCAGGCCGGACAGCACCCCGGCCAACCGGTCGGAAAGCGATTCGAACACGGGGTTCAGCCTAACCGCCGCGGCCGTCGCGGCCTCAGCCGGCTTCGGCCACCGGTTTCGCCGGCGGCGGGGCCGGCAGCACCGCGTACAGGTCGGCCTCGAGGGTCTGCCGGGCAGCCTCCACCCCCGGTCCGGAGACGGCGAACACGTCGATCACCGACGATCCCATGGTGGTGATCTTCGCCCACTCGATGTCAACGCCGGCTCGCTCGAACGCCGCAGTCAGGAACGCCAGCAGTCCGGTGCGATCGGTTGAGCGGACCTCCACCACCCGCCCGCCGGGGTGCCAGATGATGACCGGCGGGGCCGGGGCGGACGCGGGCACGGCCAAACCCGGTTCGCCGGCGCGGGTGCGACCGTACTGGGCGGCATCGGCGTCCCGGCGCTCCAACGCAGCGATGACGTCCAGTTCGCCGTCAAGGGCCAGAATGAACTGCTGGCGCAGCAACTCGGCGGCCGGCGGGTCACCGAAGAGCGGCGACACCGCGAATGTGTTGATCGCGCAGCCCTCGGCGCTGTTGACCGATGCCGAATGCACCCCCAGGGAGTTCAAGGCCAGCACACCGGCGGCCTTGGACAGCAGACCGCGGCGGTCCGGTGCCGTCATCGTCACCGCGAAGGTGTGCGGCCAAGGACCCGCAACCAGCTGTACGTGTACCCCGCCATCGCGAGCTAGCGAAAGTTGTTCGGCGGCAATGGGTTCAGGCCGAGGCTCTTGATCCCCGCCGACCATCACCGAGCGGCAGCGCCGGACCAGATCGCCGATCAGTGCCGACTTCCAGTCGCCCCAGACACCCGGGCCGGTAGCCAGCGAGTCGGCCTCGGCGAGTGCCGCCAGCAGTTCCAGCAGCACCGGGTCCCCGTCCATGGCCGCCACGACGTCGGTGATGGTCTGCGGATCCTGCAGGTCGCGGCGGGTCGCGGTGGACGGCAACAGCAGATGCTGGCGCACGATGGCCGCGAGCATCCGAACGTCGGAGGGCCACAGCCCCAACCGATCCCCGATCCGGACCGCCAGTTCCGCGCCGATCTCGCTGTGGTCACCGCCCCGGCCCTTGCCGATATCGTGCAGCAGAGCGCCCAGAATCAACAGATCAGGCCGGGTGACTCGGGTGGCGAAAGCACTTGCCCGCGAGACGGTTTCGACCAGGTGCCGGTCGACGGTCCAGGTATGTATCGGATCCCGGGGCGGCAGATCGCGCACCGCTCCCCACTCTGGGAACAGCCGCCCCCACAGGCCGGTCCGGTCCAGTGCCTCGATCGTGGTCACGGCGGTCGGTCCCGCGGTCAGCAGCACCAGCAGGTCGTCGAGGGCGTCCCGTGGCCACGGGGTGCGCAACTCCGGTGCGGAGTCGGCGAGCCGGCTCAGGGTGGCGGCCCCGATCGGAATACCGGAGGTCGCCGAGGCCGCGGCAACCCGCAGGGTCAAGCCCGGATCGCGTTGCGGACGCGCGTCGCGGGCCAGTACCACTTCGCCGGCGTACTCCACGACTCCTTCATCGAGCGGTCGGCGGACCGGGCGGCGCAGGGCCGAAAGACCGCGCCGCGGCAGCGCATTGGCGGCTGTTCGCATTCCAGCGTCGACGTAGTAGCTGACCGTGCGCGCGGCGTCGGAGAGCATCCGGGCCAGGTCGAACCGGTCACCGATGTGCAGTGCCGCCCCGACTTCGTCGGCGTATTGGGCGAGCAGTTGATCCCGGCCGCGCTTGGCCACCCGGTGCAGTTCGGTGCGGACGTTGAGCAGCGTCAGCTGGGCACCCGCCAGCGAACCGGCCGGCGAGTCCGGCGCCAGGCGCGGATAGACATCGGCCAGTTGAGCCAGCGCCAGGGCGTTGAGCATCTGGACGTCGCGCAGTCCGCCCATCCCGGATTTGAGATCCGGTTCAGCGCGATGCGCGATCTGACCGCTGCGCTGCCACCGCGAGCGGGTGTGGTCGATGAGTTCGTCGAAGCGGGAAGCGATCCCGGCGCGCCACTGCCGGCGGGCTCCGGTGATCAGCGACGAGGACAATTCGGCGTCGCCGGCGATGTGTCGGACCTCCAGCATCGCCATTCCGGCCGAGATGTCCGAACCAGCGACCTGCAGCGCCTCCGAGACGGTCCGCACGCTGTGATCTAGCCGGATGTTGGCGTCCCACAACGGATACCAGAGCAGCTCAGCCACCTGGGTCACCGCCTCGGCCGGCATGTCGTCATGCAGCAGCATCAGATCGAGGTCTGTGTAGGGGACGAACTCCCGACGGCCTAGACCGCCGGTGGCAACGATGGCGAACCCGCTGCCCGCGGTGACTCCGAGGTCACTGGCCTTCGTGGTCAGCCACAACTCGTTGAGGTCCAGCAGCGCCTCCCGCAGCGCGGGGGCGTCCATTCGCCGACCGCTATCGAGAAGCTGCCGGCTGGCCGCCGCGAGGTCGGTGGCGGGGTGCAGTAACCCCGCCACCGGAGCCTCCCAGCGGCCCTCGGAGGAGCCGTTGCTGCGCGTAGTCATCATCGTCTCCTCCCCCGGCTGCTTCAGAGCGCGTCGGTGCCTCGCTCGCCGGTGCGCACCCTGACGATGGTGTCGACCGGCGAGACCCAGACCTTGCCGTCACCGATCTTGCCGGTGCGGGCCGCGGCCACGATCACGTCGACCACCTTGTCTACGGCGGCGTCGTCGACGACCACCTCAACCCGGACTTTGGGCACGAAGTCGACGGCGTATTCCGCGCCGCGATAGACCTCGGTGTGCCCCTTCTGACGGCCG
>CAMCWJ010000035.1 GCA_945882475.1 Bifidobacterium breve | reverse complement strand
GGGGAGCGCAAAGTGGGCGGGACGGGCACCTGAAGCTGCACGTACCGCCCGCCTGACGCTACTCTGGTCACGGGCCGGTCTTCTGTACCGGCTTCGGCCAGCAAACCCGACCTTGGGCCGTTTTCGTAGTCATCGTTTATTCATCGAATATGTCCACGAAACGACCGGAACCAGACGGGTTCACCAGGTTCTCATTGCAACTCGATTCCATTGAGCCACAGAACTATTCGGACTCCTAGGGCATCGACCGGAACTCGGGGTCGCTAATCCGTTGGTCGTCGGTTCGAGCCCGACCCGCCCTACAAGTTCCTGGTAGATCCGGTTTATTCCCGGCGGGACGCCTCTTGGCGCTTCGGGGTCATCGTTTATTCATCGTTTATGTCCACGTAAGGCTCTTGTAGAGCCGATCTATTCGGTCTCGACCGGCGATCGCGGGAACACGAGCGATCTGCCGGGACTGGGGGCCCGATAACGGTCCGATCGAAGTTTCGGTGCTTTGGTGCATGCTTTCACCACACCCGAAAAGGAGAAGTCGCGATGACTTACTTCCATCCCGAGGAGGAATTCCAGGTCGGAGTCCTCGAGGAATACAACGACGGCCATCCTGGCACCCGTTATCTGGTCGAGTTCCCCGACGGCGAGAGTTACGTCTGCCGGAGCTTCGCGTCCTATGAAAGCGAGAACAGTGGCGAACTAGACATCGAGATGGACGACCCGCGCTATGACGAGTTCTATCAAGTCGCGATGGACATCGTCGAGACTGTTCGAACCGGAGTCCGCTGTTACCAAGACGGATTGACGCTGGATTACCGCGATTGGCCAGCGCTGATCAAGGACGTCGACCGGGGCGCCACCGTCTATCCGGCACCATAGACCGGGTTGGGGAGCCCATCACTTGCGCCGCCGTATACGTCCTAGAACAAGGGTTGCAGGACCGCGTGGCCGACGAGTTGTGGCAAGACTTTTGGCCCGTTCGGCTGAAGCCCCACACTTGATCATGTATTACGAATATAATACAGTATTCGCGTGACGGTGGATTGGACCAAGCAAGGCGAATATCTCGCCAAGCACGGCGTCACCGTCACACAGGCCAGCGAAACGCTGACCGATCCTGACGCGGTCGTGTTCGACCCCGACTACAACTCGCGCACCGGCGAAGGCGTTCGCACCATCGGCTTTTCGCCTTCAGCGGCCTCAGTCATGACGGTCATCACTTACGTCATGGACGGCGTTACGCACGGTGCGAGTGCATGGAAGTCGAATAGCCGCGACCGCCGCTACTACCACCAGGGAGGCCCTGATGAGTGACAAGACCGCCGACAAGCTCGCCGCAATCGCGGCCGAAGCCGAAGCCGCCGAGACTGACCACACCGACCGCCTCATCCCGGCCTACGTCACGGTCGGCCGGCCTAACCGCGCTCGCAGCAGGGTCCTGCAGGTTCGCCTGAACCCCGATGAGTTTGAAGCGATCGAACGTATCGCCGCGGACCGCGGCTTACCGCCTTCGACCGTGGCCCGCGAACGACTGCTGGCCATGATCCGCGAGGACCAGGGGCCAGAGGCTGATGTGGCCACCGTGCTGGTCGACGTTGCCGATCAGCTCCGAGCTGTCGCCACACGCATGAACCCCAATGCGGTCGGGGCATGAGGACGATTGAGACGGCCGCGGCCCGATTGTTGCGTCGCCCGGAGTGACGACGTGCTCAGCGCTTACGCGCTTGACGTTCTGCGAGCAGAGTTTTCACGCCCCTGGAACGGACGTGCCCCGCGGGCACTGCGCGATTCTCAAGCTTCGTTGACGCCGTTACGGCGCGGGCGGCGATCTTGTTCACGAGCACTTGCATTTCGGATGCGGGCCGACCAGGAAATGGGTTCGGCGACTCTGTGCGGGTCATCGCCAGTCCTCCTTCCTTCACGGCTCCGATGTGCACCTCACGCTACCGGGATGGGGAAGGGGCGCGGTCCTGCTGTTGCCGCCAACTCCGATAAGGAGAAACCGCGATGACTTACTTCCACCCCGAAGAAGAGTTTCAGTTCGGAGTTTTGTCTGTCTATGACGATGAATACCCGGGCACCCGGTACTTGATCGAATTCCCCGATGGGGAGAGCTACATCTGCCGCTACTTCACCGATTACGAGAGCGAGAACAGTGGCGACTTGGACATTGAGATGGACGACCCTCGCTATGACGATTTCTATCAAATCGCAATGGATATCGTTGAGACGATTCAGACCGGTGCTCGGCGTTACCACGACGGTCTGACACTCGACTACCGCGACTGGCCAGCGCTGATAAAGGACGTAGACAAAGGCATAGTCGTCTATCCGGCGGGGTAGATAACGAGTGTGCTGACGCTAGTAGAGTCCACGAAGTTTTGCCGCGACTTCCCATCCGACCTGGGAAGCACCAAAAGCCGGGGGATTCCGGTCATCGTTTATTCATCGAATATGACCGGGAAATGGCCGGAATCGGCAGGTCCTATTGGGTTCCGTATAGGTCGAAAGATGTTGCGGCACTGGATATAACAGGAAACAGCGGTCGTTCTCAAGAACTGCCGTCCGCTAATCCGTAGGTCGCGGGTTCGAGCCCCGCCCGCCCTACAAAAGCCCTGATGAGAGGCTATTTCTGAGCCGGAGACGGTGGCCGTTCGGCGAAAAAGGGTCCATTTAAGGCCCACTGTTTTCGGACTCGGGGGTTGCTTTAATCGATCCGACGGCCACGACCCGATTGATGCGTCGCCCGGAGTGGCGACGTGCTTAGCGCCTACGCGCTTGACGTTTCTTCGAGCAGGGTCATCACGCCCCCCGGAACGGACGTGCCCCGCCGCCCGCGCCGTAACGGCGTCAACGAAGCTCGAGAATCGCGCAGTGTTCACGATCTTGTTCGCCAGCACTTGCAATCCCACCCGACCCGCATAAGCGCAACTCTCGCACGGGAAGCATTTATACCCCCAGGGGTACTTGACATACCCATAGGGGTATTGCATGATGAGACTGTTGAACCACGAACACCAAGGGGAATTACGCCATGAAGTTCAACCAGTACTACCTGGAGTGCCTGTCGCACGCGTCCTACTTGATCGGTGACGAGACCACCGGCCGCGCCGTGGTGGTTGACCCCCAGCGTGACGTCAGCGAGTACATCGCCGATGCCAAGGAACTCGGCATGACCATCGAGTTGGTCATTGAGACCCACTTTCACGCCGACTTCCTCTCGGGTCACCTTGAATTGGCCGAGGCTACCGGCGCCAAGATCGTCTACTCGTCGGTCGCGGAGACCGAGTTCGATTCCATGGCTGTCGCCGACGGTGAGCGCTACTCGCTCGGCCAGGTGCAACTGGAGTTCCGCCACACCCCGGGGCACACCCCGGAGTCGATGAGCATCGTGATCTACGAGAATTCTGATGACACTGTGCCGTACGGCGTGCTGACCGGTGACACCCTGTTCATCGGTGACGTCGGCCGTCCCGATCTGTTGTCGTCAATTGGTTTCACCCGCGAGCAACTGGCCGACAACCTCTATGACTCATTGCACAACAAGCTCATGACCCTGCCGGACGCCACCCGGGTGTATCCCGCGCACGGTGCTGGTTCTTCGTGCGGAAAGAACCTGTCGACCGAACTGTGGTCGACCATGGGCGAACAGCGCACGACCAACTACGCGTTGCGCGCACCGGACAAGAAAACCTTCATGGAACTCGTCACCGAAGGTCAACCGCCGGCGCCGGGGTACTTCGTCTACAACGCGATGCTCAATCGTCAGGGCCGCGAGCTTCTCGATGAGACAGAGATGCCCGCCGCGATGACCTACGCCGAGGTTCGCCATGCCATGAAGGTCGGAGCGATCCTTGTCGACGGCCGCGATCCCGTCGAATTCGCCCTAGGGCATCTCAAGGGCGCGATCAACATCGGTCTGGAGGGCCGTTACGCCGAGTTCGCCGGGTCGGTGATCAAGCCCGACGTGGATCTGGTGCTCATGACCGACCCGGAGCGGGAGTTGGAAGGCAAGAACCGACTCGCTCGAATCGGCTTCGACCGGGTGATCGGCTACCTCAAAGAACCCTACGCGGTGATGTTCGAGAACCGGGGTGACGTGGAAGTGGCCTCCCGGCTGACCGCCAGTGCGCTGGGGGAGCGGATCGCCGACGTTCCCGAGCTGCAACTCGTCGATGTCCGCAACCCCGGCGAGACCGAGGCGGGGATGATCGCCCACGCGACCAACATCCCGGTTGGCCAGCTGCCGGACCGTCTCGGCGAGCTCGACCCACGCAAGCCAACCGTCGTCTACTGCGCCGGCGGCTACCGGTCGTCGGTCGCGGCCAGCATGCTGCGCCAGCGCGGCTTTGCCGATGTCAGTGACGTCCTAGGTGGATACAACGCCTGGGACGTCGCCACCCAGAGCGCCTGAGCGCGTGGAACCATCGCCATTCGAACTTGAGGTGAAGATATGACCATCAGCAACGACCAGGCATCGCAGTGCGACGCAGATCTGACGGCTGTCCTCAACCGGTTGCGGCGGGTCCAGGGACAGCTTGGCGGGGTGATCGCCATGGTTGAGCAGGGCCGGGGCTGCAAGGAGGTCATCACCCAACTGGCCGCGGTGTCAAAGGCGTTGGACCGCGCCGGATTCGCCATGATCTCCATGGGGCTACGCGACTGCATCGACCCGTCGGATGATTCGACCGGTTACGCCCGTGGATTGAGCATCGACGAGTTGGAAAAGCTCTTCCTGAGCCTGGCCTGAAACCCCGACCGAGACGAGAGGAACCGAGTATGTGTCGCGCCGCGAAATGCCGAGTCTGCGGAAAGACCACCTGGGCGGGTTGTGGCAGTCACGTCGCCACGCTGAAAGCCAGCGTGCCTGCCGGTCAGTGGTGTGGCGGCCACGCGAGCAGCCCTGGCGAATCCACGCCCCGGCGCTGGAGTCTGTTCCGGAAGAAGGGCGAGAACAAGTGAGCGCGAGGCTAAACCGATGAGCGAATATTCAGGGCTTGCGGGCAAGAACCTGGACGACCGCGCCATGGCCCGTATGGAAGCGGCCCTCATGAATGTCACGAACGACATCAGCGGCATATTCCAATTCCAAGCCCGCTAGTTCCGCCCGTAGTCCGTTGAGGTCCATCATCATCTCGGTGGTGGGTGGTCCGCCGGTCCCATACTGCAGTTGCTCCGGCCGATAGGCTTCAAGCAATAACACGCCCCCCGACCGCAACCCGCCCACGACCTCGCGATGGAGGTGGCGACGCGCCTGGGCAGGTATGTGGGCGAAGATCGAAACAATGCCGTCCCAAGCTTGCGGCTCGATGTGGAAGTCGGCCAGATCGGCCACGATGGTGGTGATGTCGACTCCACGCTCGGTGGCGAGTTTGTGCGCCTTCGCCAGGCCGACCGACGACTGATCGACAGCGGTGACGTCGAATCCCCGCTCAGCGAGAAATACCGCGTTGCGTCCCTCTCCTTCGGCCAGGCACAGGATTCGTCCCATCGGCACTTGGTCGACGTGGCTCTGCAGGTAGTCGTTCGCTGAAGTCCCGTAGACGTAGTCCTCAGCTTGGTAGCGGTCATCCCACACGGGCTTCACCATGCCTTCCTAGGCCGGGGCCATCTCGAACCGGATCGCTACAGGATGGCGATCCCGATGATAAGGGCGAACGCGACGTATGCGGCGATGACCACCAGCACCTCGGGCACGAAGCGTTCCGCCGCCAGCACCCGGCCGATGTCGATTCCGGTCACCAGTCCGATCAACCGCACGCAGAGCGCCTGACCAACAAGCCCGAGGACGCCGAAGACCAGCGTTCCCAAGAGTCCCTGGATGAGGTTTCCGGAAGATGAGTAGATGGTCAGGACAACGATCAGGGCAATGGACACCACCCCGGCGGCTGCGATCGCGGCCGCGTTCGGCCGGCCGGCCATCACCAGCGTCCGCAGCGGCCCCGGTGTGGTCCAGTCGATGACGAAGAAGCCCAGCACCACCAGGGCCACCCCGACAATCGTGTACAGCGCGATGGCCGAAACGCCCTGACCGACGGTCGACCAGTATCCGGGCTCCAGACCGGCAGCCAGCATCGCAACTCCCTCTCTTTTCATAACTTAATGCGGTGTGGAACAAAGGCTGAGATGTTGTCGGTGATCAGGCCGGGACTCTCGCGGATGCCCAGGCCGGCCGACTCATCGCCGACGATCCACGCCCCCAAACACGGATGCATGTCATCGAATTGCGGTAGCGGGTCGAACAATTGGTACACATAGCCTTCCGCCCCGTAGACGCCGCCGGTCTCCATCTGGTAGCCGGGGACTGCGACGGTGATGTTTCTGCCTTCGCGGCCTAGCTTCGGTTTGCGCAGGTAATCGATGAGCTCGCGCGGTTCATCGATGTAGGCCGGCAGCAGGTTCGGGTGCCCGGGATACATCTCCCACAGCACCGCCAGGATCGTCTTATTGCTCAGCAGCGTCTTCCACAGCGGCTCCACCCACATCGTTTCGGGCAGGAGATCCACTGCGCGGCGGCCGAATTCGTCGTCGAGCACCCACTCCCACGGGTAGAGCTTGAACACCGACGAGATCGGCGCCTCCTCGAGATCGACGAACCGGTCGAGGTCACTGTCATAGCCGAGCTGCTCGATCGCCAGGGCCACCGTGTGCAGGCCCGCTTCGGCTGCGCACTCCTGCATGTAGGCCAGCGTCACGTTGTCCTCGCCCGTCATATCGGCCGACGACCACGTGAAATGCACTTCCGCATCGGCCAGCCGCAGCCGGATCGCCTGCCAGCGCTCGACCAGGCGCTCGTGCAGTGAGTTCCACTGGTCGTCGTCGGGGAAGACGGCGGTTTTCCAGTGCCACTGCAGAATCGCGGCCTCAAGCAACGTGGTCGGAGTGTCTGCGTTGTACTCCAGCAGGACCGGAGGGCGCTTTCCGTCGTAACGCAAATCGAACCTGCCGTACACGTGCGGGTCGCTGCGCCGCCAGGACTTCGCGATCGGCTCCCACGACCACTCCGGCAGCCCGAAGTCGCCGAACCGTTCCGTGAGCACCACATGCTCGACCGCCTCCAGGCACATCGAGTGCAGGACCTCGACGCTGGCCTCCATGGACAAGACCTCGTCCATGTCGAACACATAGTGCACCGACTCGTCCCAGTACGGGCGAACCGAGCCGTCGGCGTAACGAGCGGGTTCATCGAAGCACATGCCCTGGGCGGCGACGATCTGCTCCCAACCCGGCCGGGGAGCCCTATGTTCTCGACGCACTCAGCCGCCCGAACTGCCGGCGCTGGACGACCCGAAGCCGCCGCGACTGATCGACGAGCCGGACTTGGTCTTGGCGATGGTGCCACTGGGCTGTGTCAGGGTCCCTCCGGTGGCGCGGGTACCCACACCGCCGGGCGTGCCACCGTAGTAGTAGCGGTACGGTGCGCCGGCAAAAATGAAAATGCCGCCCATGCCCGGAGTCCCCGACCCGCAATAGCTGTCCGGCACCACCACGCTGTTCTCGTCGACACAGGTGGCCGTGACGTCCCGGTCGGTTTTGGACATCTGATAGCCGAGGGCAACCACCCCGACCACCCCGACCACGGCCACGGCCCCCATCAGGGTCTTCCTGTTCTGCCTGCGTTTCTGCTCTGCGTTGGCGGCCTGCTCCGCGGCGAACTGCTCGGCGACTTCGCGCGCCTTTCGCGCCTTGTCCCGCGCGCGCGCCTCAGCGACAGTGGCGGGGCGCGGCCGGGTAACTCCGGGCTCCTGTGTGCGGATGTTCCCGCGTGTACGCGACGCGACAGCACTGTATGCGTCATCGGCGTTGTCCGGCCGCGGTGGATGCACCGCGTCGTTGTCTGGCTCGTTCTCCACGTCTCGCACTCCGGGCCTAGATTGGTGCGTTCGACGATACCTGTAGCAGGAAAAGGCCGGGGGTCAATCCCTGGGACCCACCCGGCCACACCGCCGTCGGCCCGAACTACCGAGCGATGGTCACTGTCTGACCGCCGCTACATCGGCCGTTGCGAAGCGCGCCAGGCGCTCGACGATGAGGGCGTCGGCTTCGGCCATGATGCGATCGATCAGCTCCGCCACGGTGGGGATGTCGTGGATCAATCCGGCCACCATGCCGCAACTCCAGGCGCCGGCGTCCATGGTTCCCTCCATCATGATTTTCGGGTAGACCCCGGCTACCTCGTCGATGATGTCTTCGAAGCCGAGCTTGTCGCCGAGGGCTTTCTCTTTCTCGAGCAGGCGGTCGACGGCGGCGTTGCGCAGCACTCTTTCGGTGTTGCGCAGCGGGCGCATCACCAGGCGGGTGTCGAGTTCGGTGGCCGCGACGATGGCGTCCTTGACGTTCTGGTGGACCGGCGCTTCCTTCGTGGCGATGAAGCGGGTGCCCATGTTCATGCCTTCGGCGCCCAGTGCCAAGGCGGCGACCAGGCTGCGTCCGTCGGCCATGCCGCCGGAGGCGACGAAGGGGATCGTCAGTTCGTCGGCCGCCCGGGGCAGCAGGATGAAGTTGGGGATGTCGTCCTCGCCCGGGTGGCCGCCGCACTCGAATCCGTCCACGCTGACCGCGTCGCAGCCGATGGCCTGGGCTTTGAGTGAGTGGCGCACGCTGGTGCACTTGTGGATCACCTTCACGCCGGCTTCTTGGAGCACTGGGAGCCACTGCTGCGGGTTGTTGCCGGCGGTCTCGACCACGGTGACGCCGCCGGTGAGGATGGCGTCGATGTAGCCCGGGTAGTCGGGGCTGCTGACGGTGGGCAGGAAGGTGAGATTGACCCCGAACGGCTTGTCGGTGAGGTCGCGGCACTTGGCGATCTCTTCTGCCAGCAGTGCGGGTGTTGCCTGGGTGAGCCCGGTGATGATGCCCAACCCGCCGGCGTTGCTGACCGCCGCGGCGAGTTCGGCGAACCCGACGTAGTGCATGCCTCCCTGGATGATGGGGTGCTCGATGCCGAACAGTTCGGTGATTCGGGTCTTCATGGCAAGTCCTTTCCGAGGAATTGGGTGTGCGGTGATGGGGGTGTCAGCGCGGCGGCAGGCCGCGCACGATCGTCAGGAAGTCCAGTTCGGTGCCGGCGCGACGATGCTCGCACAGCGCCTGGTAGTCGGGGTCGGCGTACCAGGCGCGGGCTTGGGACTCGGATGGGAATTTGAAGATGATCATGCGCCCGGTGCGCGGCGCCGTGCCCTCCAGGGTGAAGGCCGCGTCGTCATAGGTGACGAACTCCCCGCCGTATTTCTTCAGCAGCGGAAAGAAACCCTTCTCGTACTGGCGGTAGGGGACGGCATCGGTGATGTGCAGATTGACGACCGCGTACACGGGGACATCGGACATATCTTGGCTCCTTCAATCAGTTGAGTTCGCAGTGACGCTGGAACTCATGCGACGGCACTGCGGATCAGGTCGAAAGTGGTGGTGATGGGTCGCAGGTGTTGCGCGTCGGGCAAATGGCGTCGGCTGGACACGCGGATGCCCTCGTTGACCAGCATCAGCATTGCGGCCAGTTCCTCGGCGCGGGCCGCCTCCGCACCGGCCTCCTGAAGGCAGGTCTGGAAGACGCGTTGCATCTCACCGAGATGACGACTGGCGCGCTCAGCGAGTCCGTCATCTACCCCGGCCATCTCAAGCACTGTGTTGACCAACATGCAGCCCCAGTGTCGGCTTGCCGAGGCGCCGACACCGCTGCCGGGCACGCCGATGAAGTTGCGTTCGAAGAAGTGTTGCAGGGCTTCGACCGGACCCATCTCGCTGCGGGCGCGTTGCACCAACTCCACGGTCCGCGCCGCGAACAAGTCGAGGCACTCCAGAAAGAGGGTGCGCTTGTCGGTGAACGCGGCGTAGAAGCTGCTGCGGCCGATTCCCATGGCCGCCAGCAAGTCCGCCAGCGAGGTCGCCTGGTAGCCCTTGCGCCAGAACAGCACCAGCGCCTTGTTCACCGCTCTGGATCGATCGAACTCAACGGGGCGTGCCACGGAACTGAATTCTGTACCGATTAGTACAGAACGTCAAGGTGTCGACCGTCTTGGCTATGGGTGACGACTCATCGCCGCCCCTTGCTCCATGCGGTGTACGAGGTGACAGAGCCTGCTCGCGGCCGCTGGAGCCACGGCCACGGATGCACCGCGACCACATCGAGGCGGGCGGCCCGGGACTTCCAGCCCGGGACCGGTGCGAAGGTGGCGGCCAGTCGCCGGCCATGGAGCACCTCGACCGGATCGCCGAGCCACAGCTGGACTTCCCTGCGTGTCGAGAGGTCGGCAATCGACTGTGCAAGGAAGACAAGACGATTCACTGAAAGCCGCAACCGGCGCAGCAGTGGCTCGTCGAAGACGAACACCACGGGCAGGTCCGGGTGCGCCGCGGCCGCGGGGTCGCGATCTCCGAGGCTCTCGGCAGTAAGCCACACGGCCTCCGGTGGCGCCGACAGCTGGGCCGTCGCGGGTCCGGCCGTGGCCTCAAGGTTGTCGTCGCGCCGCAGCCGAGGGTCGCTGAATGCCAGCGGCTCCCGCTCCTGGGTGGCAGGCCAATCCGTGATCGGACAGTTGCGTTCCAGCGGGCAGGTCGCGCACAGGCCCGGTGCCCGCTTCTCCACCTGCCATCGGGAGAACCCGTACGCCTTGCCGGTGAGTGCGCCGACGGTCCATTGCCAGCCCAGCCTGTTGGCTGCGCGCGAACCGTCCACCAGGTGTCGGTACATGAGGTCTTCGCCGTCGCGCCAGCCCAGCCCCGAGCGGACACTCCACTGCGAAGCGAGCCACATGCGGGTCTGATTGGTGAGCCAGCCGCTGGACACCAGCTCCGACCAGGACGAGTCCAGACACTTCGCCGACGATGACCACGGATTGCTCACGGCTTCTGGGGCTGCCTCGGTGGTGCGCTCGGCGACGGCGAACCGTAACGACTGGCGGGACGCTGTTCCTAAGCGCGCGTACAGATGTCGCGCGTATTCCTGCCAGAGCAGCTCGTCGCGAAACTTCGTCACGTCGCTTTGCGGACCGCCGGCCACGTGATCCCACACCTCGCGCAGCGTCAGGAGTCCATGCCGAATATAGGGCGACAGCCTTGACGAGCCTCGGGTTCCCGGCGGCCAGACGTTGTTGCGTCGCCGCGCATACCCGGCCACGTCGTAGGCCTGCAGCGCCGCATCGGCCGCCGACTGCCCGCCGCGCATGGACCCGGTTATTGCCGCTGTTTGGGGGGCGCACAGATCCCCGAGATGGTGCGTCACCCAGGCGCTGATCTCATCGTTCGGCGGGGGGTCGGGGAGGCGCTGAGGCGTCATCCTGTTTCCGCGCAGCGCGTTGTCATCCCATCAGTATTGCGGTCCGGGCGACTAACGTGAGCGCCGTGGCTGTCGTCGTCGTGGGAGCAGGGCTCGCGGGTCTCGCCGCCGCCGGTCACCTCACCCGCCACGGCGTCGATGTCACGGTGCTTGAAGCCTCCGACGGTGTGGGCGGGCGGGTGCGCACGGACCTTGTCGACGGGTTTCGCTTCGATCGCGGCTTCCAGCTGTACAACCCCGCCTACCCCGAGGGTGCTCGTGTCCTCGATCACGAGGCACTCGATCTGAGGCCCTTTGTCGCGGGTGCACGCATCGTGGTCAACCGGGCCGGGCGCCGTCGGGTGGACCGGGTCGCCGATCCGCGTCGCGAACCCTCCTGGTTGGTGCCATCGCTCGTGGCGCGCATCGGCTCACCGGTGTCGACGGCCCGCTTCGGCGCCTATGCGGTCTCTCGCGCCGTCCGGTCGGTGGCCTCCTTGCAGAGTGATCCTGACGTCACGACCGAGGAGGCGCTGCGCCGCGCCGGGGCGGATCGGATGTTGATGGAACGGGTGCTGCGACCGTTTTTGTCCGGGGTCTTCCTGGATTCCGAGTTGACGACGTCGCGGCGCTTCCTTGATGTGGTGCTGAAATCCTTCGTCCGGGGCACTCCGGGCGTGCCGGCACTGGGTATGGCGCGCATCCCCGAACAACTGGCAACCGGGCTCGACGTTCGGCTCGGCCACCGGGTTGCGTCGGTCTCGGCTGGAGCTGTCTCGGGTTGGACGGTCTCGGGTTGGACGGTCAACGTCGTCGGCGGCGACGCGCACCGCGCCGAGGCCGTCATCGTCGCGACCGATCCGGCGACGGCCGCCGGGCTCATCCCGGAGATCCACGCTCCCGCGGCGCGTTCGGTGACGACCTGGTACTACCGACCCACCTGTGCACACGAGGATCTCGCCGACGGCCAGGCGGTGCTCATCCTCGACGGCGATGGCCGCGGACCCCTTGTCAACACCGTGGTGCTCACTCATGCCGCACCCGACTACGCCCCGGCGGGCACCGCGCTGATTTCAGCGTCGGCGCTCGGTGTGTGGGATACGCCTGCGCACGAGAATGCCGTGCGCGAGCACCTTGAGTGGTTGTACGGCGTGCCGACGCGCGACTGGGAACTCCTCGCGAGTTATCCGATTCCCTATGCGCTACCGGCGATGGGAGTTCCCTTCGAATTGCAACGGCCCGTGCGCACGGCGGGTGGCGTCTATGTAGCCGGTGACCACCGTGATACGTCGTCCATCCAGGGAGCGTTAGTCAGTGGCCGCCGAGCAGCGCACGCACTCCTAGCGAACCTTGGGCTCGTAACCGCTACGGATGCGGAGAGCCCAAAGCGACAGGACTAGTGGGCAGTCCGCTTCAGCAGGTATTGCAGCCATCGGATATCGAGCAACATGACGCCAACGGTATGGGCGGAAATTAAGGCCGAGGGCCCCTGGGGCTAAAGCGTCGCTAAGAAGTTCTGCCAGAAGGCCATTATTTTTGGGCGCTACAAATAAGTGGCTAGCCTGTGTAACGAAGCCAGCCCGCAGGGCGACCTACTCATAGCGAGACCCCCGCATGGGGGAGAACGCCGCGTTCAGCCGTCAACTAGAGAGATGAGACCCTCATGAAGATCCGGCCCAAGTTCTACGGTGCAATCGGCGCGTTTGCGTTCGCGGTTGCCGCTGTTCCACTGACCGCACTTGTAGCACCCGCGGTGAGCCACGCTGACTGGTGCGATCCCGCCACCCTGTACTGGGACGCTGTGACGAATTCGTGCATGCCGATCCTCGGACCGGCTGGCCCCATCGGCGTTGGACCCGATCCGGTCCTCGGGCCTGTCGGACCGGTCGGTGTCGGCGGCGTCGGTCCCGTGGTCGGGCCGGTCGGACCTGTCGGTGTCGGCGGGGTTGGTCCCGTGGTCGGGCCGGTCGGGCCTGTCGGCGTCGGCCGGTAGCGGACCCGACTCCCGAAACATCCCGCGCGGGTAGGCGATACGCTGTCGCGGATGCACGCGCGTGTGAAGAACGGGCACCCACCCAAGATCTGCGAACGCTGTCAACGACCGTTCGAGTGGCGCAAGAAGTGGGCGCGGGACTGGGCCGAGGTCAGGTACTGCTCCCAGGCATGTCGTCGCGGCACCGCCAGCCCCACGGTGGTCCGGTAGAGCCCTACTGGACCACCGTCGGGCGGCCGAACCTAGTCCGCACTCCAGGTGAGAACAATGCCCGCAGTCGCGGGCCGGCGGCTTCAACTCCGCTCGCGGCGAGTAGCTCGTCGTCGATCTCAACGACCTCGGCGCAGTGCAGTGGCCACGGATCGTGCTCGTTGGGTATCCACCAGGTCCGGCCCGCCTTGCGGGTATGCGCTCCCCAGCGCGCGGTCAGCCACACCTCCAACGGGGTCGGTTCGACAACCCCGCCGATGGTCACGCTCACCCGGCTGCGCAGTCCGCGTCGGGGCCACCGCCGCACGCTGTCGTAGGTGACGTTCTGCCCGTCGCGGGTCATCCGCATCCGGGCCCAGGTGTAGGGGAATCCCAGGCCGATCCGGGTCAACGGAACCACCGCCAGGCGGGAGGTTTCCAGTGACCGGAACAGCACACCGTGGCGGCCCGCATCGTCGATTGAATACAACCGAATGTTGGTTTCCAGGAACGTCGAGAAGTAGGGGACCGGCGGCGTCGGCCCCACTCGGATCGCACTCATCGCGAACGGCACCAGGGCGACGTAGGTCATCCCGTCGGCGAAGACGTCCGGGCGCGTCCCGGCCGGGAAGAGGTGCGCGACGCGATCCGGGGCCACCGGCCAGTGGATGAAGGTGAGTTCACTCCAGCATTGGTCGAACAGGACCGGCTTGGGCAACGGCTGAGGGGTGACCGGAAAGCCGGTCAGGGCCGCAATTCCGGAGGCGTCTGCCGCAGGACCGCCGATCATCGCGTCGGATCAGCCGCCACACGCTCCGTCGACGCCACGCGCGCCGGCCGGTCCAGCTTGCCGGTCCGGTCAGCCCAGATGAGGAAGGCCACACTGCCCAGTGGCACGATGCTGCCCAGCAATGCCAGCAACCAGGTACCCGGCCGCCACGAAAAGGCGATACCGGCCAGTGTCGCGGCGACCAGAAACGCCATGAAGAGCACCCCGTGCGGTAGGCCGAACATCTTCACGCCAATCTCGGTGCGCGGGCTGCCCAGATACTTGAAGTACATCCCGATCAGCAGCCCGATCCACGTGATGGCCTCGGCCAGGGCCACCAACCGGAAACGGCCCGCGGTGGTGCGGATATCGAACGCGGCAGACATGTCACCAGTGTGCCAGTAGCCAAAGGAGGCACCGGCGGTGACGTTTCAGGAGGCCTGAGATGCGC
>CAMCWJ010000034.1 GCA_945882475.1 Bifidobacterium breve | reverse complement strand
CACCACCGACATCATCGTCGGATTCCCCGGCGAGACCGAGGATGACTTCGCCGCAACCCTGGAGGTGGTGCGTCAGGCACGATTCGCCGCCGCGTTCACCTTCCAGTACTCGAAGAGGCCCGGAACGCCGGCCGCCGGTCTGGATGGTCAGCTGCCGAAAGCCGTTGTGCAGGAACGCTATCAACGACTCATCGATCTTCAGGAGGAGATCTCCGCTCAGGAGAACACCGCCCTGCTGGGCAGCACCGTAGAGGTGCTGGTCGCAGACGGGGAGGGGCGCAAGGATGCCGCGACGGCACGGATGTCCGGGCGCGCCCGGGACGGCCGGCTGGTGCACTTCACCCCGGGAACCACGCAGGTGCGCCCGGGCGATGTCGTCACCACCACCATCACCGGCGCCGCGCCGCACCACCTCATCGCAGACGCGCCGCTGCTTGAGTACCGCCGGACCCGCGCAGGCGACGCGCACGCGCAAGGCCGGCGCCCCCGCACGGTCGGGCTGGGACTCCCGTCGGTTGGCGCTCCGGCCCAGGAACCACCGACGACGACTGGATGTGCCCGATGACCACGCCGCATACCCCCGATGACTTCGAGTCCTACAAAGCCGACCTGGAGGCCGCTGAACGCCGGGTAGCCGGTGAAATCGAGCCGGGGGCAAGGGCTTTGGTGGTGGCCATCCTGGTGTTTGTGCTCGCGGCGACGTTCATCCTGCCGCACACCGGTGCGGTCCGCGGGGTGGATGTGCTGATGGGTGGCGACGCGGCGGCCAGTGTGAGGATCGCGTTGCCGTCACGGATCTTCTGTTGGTTGAGTCTGGTGTTCGGGGTCGGCTTCTCGATGCTGGCGCTGCTGACCCGGCGCTGGACCCTGGCCTGGGTCGCACTGGCGGGATCGACGCTGGCCAGTGCCTTCGGCATGCTGGCGGTGTGGTCGCGACAGACCGCCGCCACAGGGTATCCGGGTCCCGGATACGGCCTGATCCTTGCCTGGATCACCGTATTGGTGCTGAGCTTTCATTGGGCGCGGGTGGTGTGGACCCGCACCGCCGTCCAGATGGCGGCCGAGGCGCAACGCCGCCAGGAGGCCGCGGGGGAGCAGTCCCGGACTCTGCTCGAGGGATTCGACCGGCCCGGCGAGGCCAAGCCGGATCAGCCCTAGCGCTTTCTGGTCAGGGCAGCCACCGCGGCCTGGGCCCACTCGCGCCACTGTTCGGCGTTGGCGCGCGCCTCCTGTGCCTCCTTGGTGCGTCCGGCGGCCGCGGCCTTCTCGGCCTGCTTCTCGAACTGCTCGGCGCGGACCCGGAACTGTTCGGCGCGGGCCTGGGCCTCGGGATCGACGCGGCTCGACTCGGTCGCGTCGCGGACCTTTTTCTCTACCGCGCGCAGCCGGTTCTCCAGGTCCGCCGAGCGTTCCCGTGGCACCTTGCCGATCGCATCCCACTTGTCGGCGATCACGCGCAATGCCGTCCGGGCCGCCTCGAGGTTGGCCACGTCGATCTTCTCCGCTTCGGCGAGTAGGCGTTCCTTCGCCTCGGCGTTGACGGTGAACTCGGCGTCACGCTCCGCACTGGAGGCGTTGCGCGCGGCGAAGAAGGTGTCCTGGGCGGCCTTGAACCTGCTCCACAAGGCGTCGTCGACGTCCTTTGCGGCCCGGCCCGCCGCCTTCCACTCAGTGAGCAGATCGCGAAACACCGACGCGGTCGCCGCCCAATCGGTGGAGGCCGACAACTGCTCAGCCCGTTCGCACAGCCGCTCCTTGGCCGCCTTGGCGCCCACCCGTTCGCGATCGAGTTCGGAGAAGTGCGAGCCGCGGCGCCTGTTGAATGCGTCGCGGGCCGCTGAGTAGCGCTTCCACAGCGCGTCGTCGGTCTTGCGGTCCAGTCCGGTGATGGCCCGCCACTCCTCGAGGATGGCCCGCATCCGATCGCCAGCCGCCTTCCACTGGGTGGCGTTGGCTGCGAGGTCCTCGGCCTCGGCGGCCAGCCCCTCTTTCATCGCGGTCTGGCTGGCGCGCAACTCTTCTCGGCGCGCCCGCTCGGCCTGTGCGGTTTCGTCGGCGTGTTCGCCGATCGCGACCAGTCGAGCTGCCAGGGCGTCGAGGTCGCCCAAAACGTTTGCGGTTGAGAGTGATTCGGCCAGAGTGGCCGCGGCAGCCTTGATCTTGCGGGCATCCCCGGTTCCCGACGCCAGCCGGGTCTCCATCAGGGTCACCTCGGTGGCCAGATCGTCGAAGCGACGCCCGAAGTGGGCGAACGCGGCATCGCGGTCCCCGGCCTGCCACGAGCCGATGACTCGTTCCCCCGATGCGGTGATCAGGTGAACAGTCCCGTCGTCGTCGACCCGGCCGAACCGCCGCGGGTCGCTGGCCGGTGTTACTGGAAGCGGTTGCGCCGAGGGGTGTGGTCGCGGCACCGGGCGGGGCGGCCCCGGTCGGGGGGTTGGCTTGGGTGCACTGCCGTCAGTCAGTTCGTCGCCGTCAGTCAGTTCGTTGGTAGTCATCGGCTGTGCCTTACCTGCCCTTCGCGCGGTCCTGCCGCGCTCCTGCCGCGCAAAGCGGCGCCATTGCTGCACCCGGCTGGCCTTGTTCTCGGCCAGCCTCTTGGGTATTGAACCAGTTCCCGGGCAGCGATGGGCGCGGGTTGGGGGTAACGGACTTGCCCGGGACCGCGCCCGCCGGGCACGCTGACGATGATCGGAGGCGTATGGGCATGGCGAAGACTGATATCGCGATCCTGCTGGCACTCGGCGCCGCGTTCTTCATCGCCATCGGCGAGGTGATCCACCACCGCTCGGCGCACGAGGTCACCGCGGAACCGGTGGGACATCTCGAGTTGTTCGTCCGGCTGTTGAGGGACCGCCAATGGTGGATGGGTAGCGCCGTTTCGGCGTTGGGATTCGGACTTCAGGCCGCCGCCCTGGGTTTTGGATCGGTGTTGTTGGTGCAGTCGCTACTGGTGACAGCACTGCTTTTCACTCTTCTCATCAACGCCCGACTCACCGGCAACCCCGTCGGTCGCACCCAGTGGATGTGGGCGGTGATGCTGGCGGTGGCGGTGGCGGTGATCGTCACCGTCGGCAACCCGACCGCCGGGCAGTCCCGCGGCGCACTGCAGGTCTGGACCGCGGTGATCGCAGTGATGGCACCGGCCTTGGCACTGTGCGTGGTGGGTGCCCGGGTGTGGGCCGGCCGACCGGTCGCGGCGGTGCTGCTGGGTGTGGTGTCCGGATCGCTGTGGGGCGTGTTCGCGGTGCTGACCAAGGGGCTAGTCGACCAGCTCGGTCGCGGCTTGTGGGCGGTGCTGGCCATGCCGGAGTTTTACATCTGGGCCGCGGTAGCCGTCGCCGCCACTGCCTGGCAGCAGTTCTCGTTCCGGGCAGGTTCGCTGGCCGCCTCGTTGCCGGCAATGACGGTGACCGAGCCGCTCGTCGCCTCCGCGCTGGGCATGGTTGTTCTGGGGGAGACGGTGCGGCCCGGCGAAGACGGATGGGTGGCGCTCATCGCGGCGGTCGTGACGTTGGTGATCGCCACTGCGGCACTGGCCCGCAGCGAGGCCGGATCCGCCAGCGCCCTCGGCGCTGGAGCAAGGTAAGCAGCGGCTAGCGTTGGGGTGGTGTTCGCAGCCATCGCACTAACCCCGTCTGCTCCGGTTCTGGTGCCCGAACTTGCCGGTGCGGCGGCCGACGAGGTCGCTGTCTTCCGCGATGCCGCGATCGCGGTTGCGGCCGGACTTCCGGATTGCTGGATCGCGATTGGGGCGGGACCGGCTACGCAGGTCTTCGACCCGGATACCCGCGGCACCTTCGCCGGGTACGGCGTGGATGTGCCGGTGACGCTAGCCCCGGACGCGCCCGGGGCGCCGGTTGCACTGGCCCCGCTGCCACTGTGCGCGCTGATCGCCGGGTGGCTTCGGGGCCAGGCCAATCGGGATGCCCGCGTCCAGGTACGGGTCTATGACAGCGCCCTCGATGGCGCGGACGCCGTGGAACTGGGGCGGGAACTGCGTGCCGATATCGATGCGCGGCCGGAGGACATCGGCGTACTGGTGGTCGCCGACGGTTTCAACACGCTGACGGCGGCGGCCCCCGGCGGCTTCGATCCCGAGGCCGAGGCGGCACAGTCGGTGCTCGATGACGCGCTGGCGGCCGGTGACGCCGCAGCGTTGACCCGGTTGCCGGACGCGATCATCGGGCGGGTTGCCTACCAGGTGCTTGCCGGGCTGACCGAGCAAGGTCGAAGCAGCGCAACCCAATTCGCCCGCGGAGCCCCCTACGGCGTCGGGTATTTCGTGGGCCGCTGGGAGCCGGGGGAATCGACGGCGTGAGGCCGATCGCGATCATCGGTCCCACCGGGACGGGTAAGTCGCAGGTGGCACTGGAGGTCGCCGAACGACTCGGCGGTGAGATCGTCAATGCCGACGCCATGCAGCAGTACCGCGGGATGGATATCGGCACCGCCAAAGTCGATCTGGCCGCCCGGCGCGGCGTCCCGCATCATCAACTCGACGTCCTCGACGTCACCGAGACGGCTACCGTCGCGCGCTATCAACAGGCTGCCGTCGCCGATGTCGAAGCCACCGCCGCCCGCGGGGCGGTGCCGATCATCGTCGGCGGGTCGATGATGTACGTCCAAGCACTGCTTGACGATTGGGAATTCCCGGCAACCGACTCCGATGTGCGGGCTCGTTGGGAAGCACGCCTTGCTGACATCGGAACGGCCGCACTGCATTCCGAACTTCTCGGCCGGGATCCGGTCGCGGCCGCAGCGATTTTGCCCACCGACGGCCGCCGGATCGTGCGCGCGCTGGAAGTGATCGAACTGACCGGTCAGCCATTCGCCGCCTCGGCACCGCGGATCGGGCCGCCGCGGTGGGGCGCGGCGATCGTCGGAGTTGATTGGGACACAGCGACTCTCGATGCCAGATTGCGAAAGCGCACGGACGCCATGTTCGACGCCGGCCTGGTTGATGAAGTGCGCGTCTTGGTGAATCGTGGCCTTCGCTCCGGTGTCACGGCTGCCCGCGCCCTGGGCTACGCACAGGTGCTCGAGGCTTTGGATGCCGAGGCATCCGCGGCCGCCCTTGCTCAGGCCCGCGAGCTGACGTTCATCGGCACGCGTCGGTACGTGCGTCGGCAGCGTTCGTGGTTTCGCCGCGATGGGCGCATCCGCTGGCTGGACGGCTCCACGGACGGACTACTCGACGAGATATTGGCGCACTGGCGTCACGTATCCTGAGCTGGTGATTCGAACCGGCGACGTTGACGAAGGCTGTGCCTCGGTCAAGGGGCGGTTCAGATGATTTTCGCCAAGGGCCACGGCACCCAAAACGATTTCGTGGTGCTGCTCGACCTGGCCGCAGAGCTCAATGTGGCGCCGGGTGCGGTGGCCGCGCTGTGCGACCGTCGGCGCGGACTGGGGGCTGATGGCGTGCTGCGCGTCACCACGGCCGGGGCCGCTGTCGACGTCGGCGTGCTGGAGCGGCTTCCCGAAGGCTTAGCTGCCGGCGACTGGTTCATGGACTACCGCAACGCCGACGGTTCCGCGGCCCAGATGTGCGGCAACGGCGTCCGGGTCTTCGCTCACTACCTGCGGACCAGCGGATTGGAGCAGCGCGACGAGTTCGTGGTCGGGTCACTCGCCGGACCGCGACCGGTCGTCGTGCACCGGGCCGATGACCTCACCGCGGATGTCACCGTGGAGATGGGTCGGGTGACCCGGCTCGGCATCGGCACCGCGATGGTGGGCGGCCGGCGTTTCACCGGTGTGGGCGTCGATGTGGGGAACCCGCACCTGGCCTGCCTCGACCCCGAACTGACCGAGGCCGACCTGGCCGCGCTCGACGTCGGCGGGCCCGTCGCGTTCGACCCCGGGCAGTTCCCGCAGGGAGTCAACGTCGAGGTGCTGACCGCCCCCGCCGGCGGGACGATCTGCATGCGGGTGCACGAACGGGGGGTCGGCGAGACGCGCTCCTGCGGAACGGGGACGGTGGCGGCGGTATTCGCCGCGCTGAACCATCAGGGCACTCCAACGGGCACGTTGGGGGTCCGGGTACCCGGAGGTGAGGTCAGCGTGCAGGTCACCGACACCAGCAGCTTCCTTCGAGGGCCGTCGGTGCTGGTGGCCCGCGGCGAGATCAGCGACGAATGGTGGGCCGCCCAGTGCGCGACGGCGTCGGGGCGTGACACCATCGAAGCGCGCCTATGACTGATTTCGATGCGACCGCCGCCAACGCCGACCCCAGCGTCGGCGAACTCGCGCTTGAGGATCGCGTCGCGTTACGGCGGGTGGCGGGGCTTTCTACTGAACTCGCTGACGTCACCGAGGTCGAGTACCGCCAACTGCGCCTGGAACGGGTGGTGCTGGTGGGGGTCTGGATGGAGGGCAGCGCCGCGGACGCCGAAGCCAGTCTGGCCGAACTCGCGGCGTTGGCCGAGACCGCCGGTTCAGAGGTGCTCGAGGGTCTGATCCAGCGCCGGGACAAGCCCGACCCGGCCACCTACATCGGCTCGGGAAAGGCCGTGGAGCTGCGTCAGGTCGTGGTCGCTACCGGGGCTGACACCGTCATCTGCGACGGCGAACTGAGCCCGGCGCAGCTCAACGCGCTGGAGAAGGTGGTCAAGGTCAAGGTCGTCGACCGCACCGCGCTGATCCTGGACATCTTCGCCCAGCACGCCACCAGCCGGGAAGGCAAGGCGCAGGTGGAACTGGCCCAGATGCAGTACATGCTGCCGCGCCTGCGCGGCTGGGGAGAGTCGATGTCCCGGCAGGGCGGCGGTGCCGGCGGCAGTGGCGGCGGGGTCGGCACCCGCGGGCCCGGCGAGACCAAGATCGAGACCGACCGCCGGCGGATCCGCGAGCGGATGTCGCGGTTGCGCCGCGACATCAAGGAGATGAAGCAGGTCCGCGACACCCAGCGCAGCCGCCGGCGGCACAGCGAGGTGCCGTCGATCGCGATCGTGGGCTACACCAACGCCGGGAAGTCGAGCCTGCTCAACGCCTTGACCGGCGCCGGGGTGCTGGTGCAGGACGCCTTGTTCGCCACGCTCGAACCCACCACGCGCCGTGGGCAGTTCGACGACGGTAGGCCGGTGGTCCTCACCGACACCGTCGGATTCGTCCGGCATCTGCCGACCCAACTCGTCGAGGCGTTCCGGTCGACCTTGGAGGAGGTCGTCGACGCCGACCTGCTGGTGCACGTTGTCGACGGCTCCGACGCCAACCCGCTTGCCCAGATCGAGGCGGTACGTCAGGTCCTGCGCGAGGTGCAGAACGATCACCACGCCGCACCGGCTCCGGAGTTGTTGGTGGTCAACAAGATCGATGCCGCATCGGATCTGATGCTGGCGCAGTTGCGCAGGGCTCTGACAGGTGCGGTCTTTGTCTCGGCGCACACCGGAGAGGGCCTGGATCGGCTGCGCACCCGGCTGGGTGAACTGGTCGAACCCCGCGAGGTCGCCGTCGACGTGACGATTCCCTACGACCGAGGTGACCTGGTCGCCCGGTTGCACAACGACGGTCAGGTCGACGCCACCGAGCACACCGAGCACGGCACCCGAGTCAAGGGCCGCGTCCCTGCGGCCCTGGCGGCAACTCTGCGTGGGTACGCCACGCCCTAGCGTGCGGGCGCCCCGGGGACTCGCAACCAACCATTCGGTTGGTCTATTCTCGAAAGCCACAACCGCGCAGTTACTTTTTCCGTTCAGTGCGCCACTTCCGGAGGTCAAACAATCGTGGGCAAGGCCGTCAACTACTCCCGCACCCTGTTCGAGCCCGAGCATGAGCTGTTCCGGGAGTCTTACCGGGCGTTCCTCGACAAGCACGTTGCGCCGTACCACGACCAGTGGGAGAAGGACAAGATCGTCGACCGCGGGGTGTGGCTGGAGGCCGGCAAGCAGGGCTTCCTGAGCATGGCCGTGCCGGAGGAGTACGGCGGCGGCGGCAACCCGGACTTCCGCTACAACACGATCGTCTGCGAGGAGACGGTGGCCGGCCGGTACAGCGGACTGGGGTTCGCCCTGCACAACGACGTCATCGCGCCGTACCTGTTGAACCTGACGACCAGGGAACAGAAGGAGCGCTGGCTGCCGCAGTTCGCCACCGGCGAGATGATCACGGCCATCGCGATGACCGAACCCGGCACCGGCAGCGACCTGCAGGGCATCAAGACCCGCGCGGTCAGGCAGGGTGACCACTACGTCCTCAACGGATCCAAGACGTTCATCACCAACGGCATCAATGCCGACCTGGTGATCGTGGTGGCTCAGACCGACCCGGACAAGGGAGCGCACGGCTTCTCCCTGCTCGCCGTCGAACGCGGAATGGCCGGGTTCGAGCGCGGTCGGCATCTGGACAAGGTCGGCCTGGACGCGCAGGACACCGCGGAACTCTCGTTCACCGACGTGCGCGTGCCTGCCGAGAACCTGATCGGCGAGGAGGGCATGGGCTTCATCTACCTCATGCAGAACCTGCCGCAGGAGCGCATATCGCTGGCCGTTATGGCAGCCGCTGCAATGGAGTCGGTGCTTGAGGACACCATTTCCTACGTCAAGGAACGCAAGGCGTTCGGCAAACCGATCGGATCGTTCCAGAACACTCGTTTCGTGCTGGCCGAATTGGCTACCGAGGCCACCGCGGTACGCATCATGGTCGATGAATTCATTCGGTTGCATCTCGACGAAAAGTTGACCGCCGAGCAGGCCGCAATGGCGAAGTGGTGGACAACCGAGGCCCAGGTCCGATTGGTCGACCGGTGCCTGCAACTGCACGGCGGCTACGGCTATATGCGGGAATACAACGTGGCACGGGCGTTCCTCGACGCCCGGGTGCAGACGATCTATGGGGGCACCACCGAGATCATGAAGGAAATCGTCGGGCGCAGTTTGGGATTGTGAGTTCCGCTCGGAGGGTCTGACCGCGGGCCTTATCGATCATTTCGATTCAATTCGGGTTCTATCTCGATTTGGATTCCGCGGGCAACGATGCAGCGTGTCGTGGTTGGCTGGGGCTGATTTATGCGACTCTTTGTCGATATAGCAATTTGTAGCCATCACGACCGGACGCGGGAGATCAGCATGATGCGGCTTAGGAACAGTCGGCTGGGTAATACGCTCAGTCGGACGACTGGGCGCCTGGCACTCGGTGTCGCCGTCATGTCGGCGGCCGCGGCATTGGTGATGCCGACCGCCTTGGCCACCCCGGAGAGCGACGCCGCAGACGCGATCGATCAGGCGTGGAACGCCGCCGGCGGGTCCGCGTCGGTGGTGGGCGGTCGCGAGGGCGAGGTCTTCTCTGTTGGGTCCGGGTACGGCCAAGACTTCACCGACGGCAAGATCTTTTACAGCCCCGACACCGGGGCACAGCTGATTGTCGGCGCGATCCTGAACAAGTACGAGTCGCTCGGTGGGCCCGCGGACAGCGACCTGGGCTTCCCCAATATCAGCGAGACGACGGGCCTGATCGGTCCGGACAGTCGGGTCAGCACCTTCAGTGCCAGCGACAAGCCCGCGATCTTCTGGACGCCGGACACCGGCGCCTGGGCGGTTCGCGGCGCCCTCAATGCGGCGTGGGACAAGCTCGGGGGATCGGCGGGAGCGCTGGGAGTTCCGATCGAGGACGAGCGCTACGTCGGCGATCTGGTGACCCAGAAGTTCACCGGCGGCGAGCTGTCGTGGAACCCGACCACCAACACCTTTACCACCGACCCCGCCGGGCTGGCCGACGCGCTGGCCGGGCTCGAGGTCCCATTGGACACCACCACGATGATCAACCTCGCCTGGCGGACCAGCGGCGGGCTCGGCGGCCCACTCGGAGCGCGGCAGGGCGAGCAGACCCCGGTGGGTGACAACGGCGCGGCCCAGGGCTACGCCGGCGGCAAGATCTTCTACTCCCCGCAGACCGGCGCGCACGCGGTGACCGGTGCGATCCTGTCGAAGTACGAGTCGGCGGGCGGTCCCACCGGCGATCTCGGCTACCCGATCGGCACCGAGTCCGAAGGCGGTGTGCCCAACAGCCGGGTGAGTGCCTTCAGCGCGGCCGACAAGCCGGTCATCTTCTGGACGCCGGATAGCGGTGCGATCGTAGTGCGGGGCGCCATCAACACCGCATGGGCGAAACTCGGCGGGGCCACCGGCACGCTCGGGGTGCCGACCGCGGAAGAAACCGTCGACGGTGACACGGTCACCCAGACCTTCAGCGGTGGCCAGATCTCGTGGAACCAGGCCACCAAGGAGTTCAGCACCGATCCGGCCGAGCTCGCGTCGACGCTGTCGGGTCTCGAATTGCCGACCGCGGTGTCCGATACTCCCGCCAAGGGTGCCTCCGGAAGCGGGTCGGGCTTCAAATTGTGGTGGCTGGCGATCATCCTCCCGGCGCTGGCCCTGCTCGGTCTGCTCGCCGTCTCGGCGCAGCGCCGCGGTGCGGCCCCGGACGCCGACCGCGAATTGGATCGCTACGTCCGCGATCGCGATGAGGACCTGTGGCCGGGTGAAACCTCGGTGGCCGGCGCGCGGCCCTCGGTGTCAACCTGGTCCACCCCGGCGGTGGAGTTCGAGGAAGTCGAGACCTTCGGCGGCGAGGACGCGGTCGACACCGCACCGACGCGCATTCCGAGCGAGGTCGAGTTGGCTGAATTCGAGGCTGAACTCCCGGTGTCCGAAGACACCAGTTGGATCGGGGAAACCAGTTGGGTCGAGGACCCCAGTTGGGCTGACGACGGCGTCTCCGGACGACACTCCGCCGATGCGGGCTCGTCGTCGATGTGGCACTTCGAACTCGGCGACACGGTTGGTTCGGGCCGCCGGCACGCGCAAGACACGGATGGCTGGTCCACCGCGGTGGAGGAGATCGTGGCCGAACCGGTCGACGACCTGGACACTGAGATCTGGCCGCGCGACACCGCGGTGCAGGAGCCGTGGCGTCCTGCGATCCATCTGCCGCTGGCCGACCCGAACCGGGCACCCGAGGGGTACTTCATCAAGGCCACCACGCACTCGGGCCGGTACTTCACGCCGGAGTCGGCGCTCTATGACGCGACCGTTCCCGAAGTGTGGTTCGCCAGCGAGGAACAGGCCCGCGCCAACGGCTTCGTTCGGGCACCCGAGTAGTACAGGTATCCCGCTACGGGCCGTCAGATCTTGCGGATCACGGTGACGATCTTGCCCAGGATCGCGGCGTCGTTACCCGGGATCGGGTCGAAGGCCGGGTTGTGCGGCATCAGCCATACCTGACCGCTGGTCCGTTTGAACGTCTTGACCGTGGCTTCGCCGTCGATCATCGCTGCGACGATGTCGCCGTTGTCGGCGACATTCTGCTGACGTACGACCACCCAGTCCCCATCGCAGATCGCTGCGTCGACCATGGACTCACCGACCACCTTCAGCAGGAACAGTGAACCTTCCCCGACCAGTTCGCGGGGAAGCGGGAAGACGGCTTCCACCGCTTCTTCGGCCAGAATCGGCCCGCCGGCGGCGATGCGCCCCAAAACGGGCACGAACGTGGGTTCAGGCAGCACGTCGGAGCCGGCGTCGTCGGTGACCACCGGTGGGGCGGTGTCCTCGGTGCCACGCACGTCCACCGCGCGGGGACGATTCGGATCCCGTCGTAGGTAGCCCTTGCGCTCGAGGGTGCGCAACTGGTGAGCTACCGAGGACGTGGACGTCAGCCCGACCGCATCACCGATCTCGCGGATGCTCGGCGGATAACCGCGGCTAGTGACCGACGCGCGGATCACATCCAGGATGGTGCGCTGGCGTTCGGTCAGGGCGGTCTCGCGGCCAGTAGTCGTCTGAATCTTCTCGCTCATGGCGCCGAATCTAACCCGTCCCGGCCCGATTATCAAACATGTGTTCGAGCGTGTCGCGATCGGAAACGGTGAAGGCGATCCTTCGAACAAATCTGTCGGTGGCCGCATTTATCCTCGAACACGCCCGCTCAAATGTTCGATAAATCGAACAGATGATCGAGTACAGTTCGAACATCCGAGCGAAAGATTCAGGAAGGAGTCGGCGGTGACCGTACTTGATGACCGGCAGATTGATGACAGCGAGTTGCTGGAGTGGCAGCAGGTCTGGCCCCGGGCCACCGACAGCCGGCACGGCCGGGTGCGGGTGCGCGCGGACCGTCCGGCGCCGGCGCGGCCGCCGGTGGCTCCCCTGCAGTACCGGGGAGCGGGCATCGCGGTGTCCCGCGCGTCGCATGCCCGCCGCGGCGTGAGCACGCCGGTGACCGTCGCCCTTGCCTGCGTGGCCGCATTGATCACGTTGTGGCTCGGTTCGCTGGCCAACTTCAGCGGTGAGCGCGCGGTGGTATCGGCACCGGTGTCCGACACGCTGGCCGTCGTGCAGGTGCAGACCGGCGAGACACTGGCGCAACTCGCCGGGCGCGTCGCCCCGGATTCGCCGTCGGGGCAGACCGTGCAGCGCATCCGCGAGCTGAACAAGCTTGACTCGGTTGCCGTGCAGGCCGGACAGACTCTGATTGCACCGATCGGTTGACCGGTAGGCTGGTCTCTGTCCCGCCGGGTGGCAGAGAGGAAGCGCGCATGCACTGCCCTTTCTGCCGCCATCCAGACTCACGCGTGGTCGATTCCCGCGAGGCCGACGAGGGCCAGGCGATCCGCCGCCGGCGTTCGTGCCCGGAATGTGGCCGCCGGTTCACCACCGTAGAGACCGCCGTCCTGGCCGTGGTCAAGCGCAGTGGTGTCACCGAGCCGTTCAGCCGCGAGAAAGTGATCAGTGGAGTTCGCCGAGCATGCCAGGGCCGCGATGTCGACGACGATGCGCTCAACCTGCTGGCCCAACAGGTCGAGGACGCGGTGCGGGCGGGCGGGTCGCCGGAGGTCCCCAGCAATGAAGTCGGGTTGGCGATACTCGGGCCGCTGCGTGAACTCGACGAAGTCGCCTACCTGAGGTTCGCGTCGGTATACCGGTCGTTCAGTTCCGCCGAGGATTTCGAGCGGGAGATCGAGGCGCTTCGCGCTCACCGGAGCGTGGGTACGCCGGGCTGACCTCACTCCTCGTCGGCGGGACCGTCTTTGGAGTCCTCGGCGTGCTGGGCCAGAAACCGTTCGAATTCCGCCCCGAGTTCGTCGCCGCTGGGCAAATCCTCGTCGCGAGCAAGCAGCGAACGATTCTCCTGCGCTGAGACGAACGCGTCGTACTGCCGTTCCAGGGCCTCGACCACCTCGGTGACTTCCTGCGAGCCTTGCACCTGGTCCTCAATCTTGCGGCGCACGGCGGTTCCGGCCTCATGCAGGGCCTCCAGCGGCAATTCCAACGCAGCGGACTTGGCGACCTGTTCCAACAACGCTTCGGCCGCGGCGGGGTAGTCCGTCTGGGCCAGATAGTGCGGAACGTGCACGGTGAAGCCGACCGCCTCGTGGCCGTGCTGAGCCATCCGGTACTCGAGCAGGTTGGAGGCGCTGCTGGGAACCTGGACCTCGCCGACCCAGGGCTGGTGATCGGCAACCAGATCGCGGTTGTTGGAGTGCGCGGTCATGGTGACCGGTCGGGTGTGTGGGACGGCCATCGGGATCGTCCCCAGGCCGATGGTCCGCCGAACCTGCAGCCGCTCGGCGAGCAGTCGCACCGCCGTCACGAAACGCTCCCACTGAAGGTCCGGCTCCATGCCGGCCAGCAGTAGGAACGGCGTGCCTACGCTGTCGCGCATCGCATAGAGGTTCAGTGCCGGGTCGTCGTAGCTGGTGAAGTGGTCGGTCTTGAACGTCATCAATGGCCGCCGGGACCGGTAGTCGAGCAGGTCGTCGATGGCAAAGGACGCGACGAGTTCGGTGTCCAGCGCGGTCTTGAGATGCTCGGCGGCCAGCCGGATGGCATGGCCGGCATCGGAAAAGCCCTCCAGGGCGTGGATCAGTACCGGCCCGCGGCCGTCCGGTGACACCAACTGCGGCGCCGGCACCTCGAGTTCGTAGATTCGCTCGTTGCCGTGTTCATCAGCCATTGGTCTGCCTCCTTGCTCGCAAGTACCCGGTTGGGTAACGCGCGGCCGGCACTGCTCGTTCCCGGGCCGTGGTCGATCGCCCACGGGTGAACACCGGGTCAGGCGCGAAACTGGCTCAGTGCCCGCATCTTGTTCATCACGTCCAGCGCGGCAACCTTGTAGGCCTCGGAGAACGTGGGGTAGTTGAACACCGCGTCCACCAAGTATTCCACCGTGCCGCCGCAGCCCATGACGGCCTGCCCGATATGCACCATCTCGGTGGCGTTCGTCCCGAAGATATGCACGCCCAAAAGACGAAGATCCTCGGTGGATACCAGCAGCTTGAGCATGCCGTAGGAGTCGCCGGCGATCTGACCGCGGGCCAACTCCCGATATCGGGAGACGCCGATCTCGTAGGGCACAGAGTCCTTGGTCAGCTCGACCTCGGTCGCACCCACGTAGGACACCTCCGGGATGGAGTAGATCCCGATAGGTTGCAACGCCCGCATTCCGGCGCTCGGCTCGCCGAAGGCGTGATAGGCCGCCAGGCGGCCCTATTCCATCGAGGTGGCTGCCAGCGCCGGGAACCCGATGACGTCACCGACGGCGTAGATGTGATCGACCTTGGTCTGAAAAGTCCTGTCGTCGACGAAGATTCGGCCGCGATCGTCGGCTTCGAGGCCGGCGTTGGGCAGGTCTAGTCCTTCGGTCTGACCCTGTC
>CAMCWJ010000033.1 GCA_945882475.1 Bifidobacterium breve | reverse complement strand
CGGGGTCGCGCCCGGCATCGACTCCGATCCGGTGCGGATCATCACTGAGGAACGCGGCGGCCAACGCGGCGGAGGTCATCTCGATGCGCTGGCGCTGGACACCCTGGCGCTGTTGGAGGCAGCGTGGCGGGCGATCGCGCCGGTGCTGGCCGCCAGATTTCCCGACTCCGATCTCAATAACCTTGCGGCAGAAGAGCTTTGCGCACTGCCCGGCGTTCAAGAGGTATTGGGATTGCGAACCGTGGCCGAACTGGCCGGTTCCGGCCGATGGGACCTTGTGGTGGTGGACTGCGCCTCCACCGCCGATGCGCTTCGGATGCTCACGCTGCCCGCGACGTTCGGGCATTACCTCGAACGCTGCTGGCCGCGACATCGCCGACTCAGTGGCGCCTTCGAGGATGCCCGCGCCGCGGCTACCGTCGCCCTGGTCGAGGCGATCAGCGCCGGGGTCGAGTCGCTGTCGGTGCTGTTGAGCGATCATGCCCGGGTGGGCGCCCATCTGGTGCTGACACCCGAACGCGTGGTTGCCGCAGAGGCGGTGCGGACACTTGGATCCTTGGCTCTGATGGGTGTGCAGGTAACCGAGCTGATCGTCAATCAGGTTCTGTTCCAAGATGATTCCTACGAGTACCGCAATCTTCCCGATCACCCCGCCTTCGACTGGTACGCGGCCCGGATCTGTGAGCAGCAGATGATCCTCGAGGAACTCGCCGAGACGGTCGGTGACGTACGGCTGGTGCTGACTCCGCACCTGGCCGGCGAGCCGATCGGACCCAAGGCGCTGGCCCAGCTTCTCGACGATGCCCGGCGGTGTGACGGTTCCGCACCACCGGGGCCGCTGCGGCCGCTGGTGGACCGCGAGTCGGGTACCGGTTTGGATGCGGTCTACCGGCTGCGGGTGGAGCTGGCACAACTCGACAGTGGCGCGCTGAGCCTGGGTCGTGCCGGTGACGATCTGATTATCGGAGTCGCCGGGTTGCGCCGCCGGGTGCGGCTGGCTCCGGTGCTGCGTCGGTGCACGGTGGACGGTGCCACACTGCGGGGCGGCGAGTTGACGGTGCGATTCCGTCCCGATCCACAGGTGTGGCCGGCATGAGCACCGGGCATTCCGACATCGGGCCCGAGCTGCGCCAGCTCGCGCAGGCGATCCTCGATCGGCTTGATCCGGCGGTTCGGGCCGCGGCGGCGATGGCCGCGCAGTCCGCAGGCGAGCCGGGCCGCTGCCAGCAGGTGTGGTGTCCGGTCTGTGCGCTGGCCGCTTTGATCAACGGCGAACAGCACCCGCTTCTGACCGTCGTCGCCGAACACAGCGTCGCGTTGCTCGCGGTCCTTCGCTCGATGGCGGGCGGATCCGGACCGGGATCCGGGCCCCAGGATGACGACGCACCGCAGAGTCCGTCGGCCAACGGTCGCTATCAACACATTCCCATCGTGGTCGAGCAGGTCGGTACCGAGCAGTGAGTGCGATCCGTCTGTGAAATGCCGGTGAACCACGCTCATCGTGTGGTCCGGTCCGCATCGGGTCGGTAGAGTCGGGCCCAGCGCGTTCATGTACTGGGCTGATGAGGGCCCGGCTCGTCGGCGCACGATCAACGAGGGGAGTCGGCTGATGGTCTACTGGCTGTGCAAGTACATCTTCATGGGCCCCCTGCTGGCATTGCTGGGACGGCCGAAAGCCGAAGGGCTGAAGCATATTCCGGTTTCCGGACCGGTGATTCTGGCCAGCAACCACCTCGCGGTGGTGGACAGCTTCTACCTCGTACTGGTCACCAGCCGGCGCATCACCTTCCTGGCAAAGGCGGAGTACTTCACTGACAAGGGCCTCAAGGGCAAGTTCAAGCGGTGGTTCTTCACCGCCAACGGGCAGGTGCCGATCGATCGAACCGACGCCAGCGCCGCTGAGGCCGCCCTAGCCACCGCCGAGCGCCTGTTGAGCGAGGGCAAGGTGCTGGGGATGTATCCGGAGGGGACTCGCTCACCGGACGGCAGGCTCTACAAGGGCAAGTCCGGGATGGCCAGGCTGGCTCTGCAGACCGGCGTCCCGGTGATTCCGGTCGCGATGATCGGAACCGACGCCATCAACCCACCGGGGTCGACGAGATTGCGACCCGGCCGGGTGACGGTGAAGATCGGCAAGCCGATGGACTTCTCCCGATTCGAAGGTCTAGCCGGAAACCGGTTCATCGAGCGCGCCGTGATCGACGAGGTGATGTACGAGTTGATGAAGCTCTCCGGTCAGGAGTACGTGGACATCTACGCGGCGAGTCTCAAGCAGTCCGGCCCGGCCCAAGCGCTTCCGTCGGCGTCACGGATTCCCGAGACCGCGGCGGGCTGACCGGCCGGGTGTGCACCCGCAGGCCCGCGACCGCGAGTGCAGCCAGAGCCCACCACACGTACGACATCCCGAGTAGTTGCCGCCACCAGACTGCGGCCGCCTCTCGGTGCTCGGGTAGCAGATCGATCGGGGGCCACAGCATCAGCGCGGCTCCGGCTACGGCGATGGCGGCCAACGCCGGGTCGGCCCGCCGGTTCGCCAGCACCGCCAGCACGATGACGGCGGGCAGCGCCCAGACCCAGTGGTGCGACCAGGACACCGGCGAGACCACCAGGCCGAACAGTGCTACGCACACCACGGCCAGCGCAGCCTCGCCGGCGGCCAGTGCCCGGCGGACCGTCCAGACGGTGAGCCCGAGAACAGCGAAGCACGCCAGCGTCCAGAGCACGAAGTGCGCGGTATCGGAGAGGTTCAGTCGGGCCAACGCGCCGGCGACGTTCTGATTGGTGTTCAGTGTCGGGGTGCCGATCCGTTCGGTGTGCCGCACAGTTGCTGTCCAGTACTCCACCGAGTCCCGCCACGCCAGCGCGCACCCGAGCAGGGTGGCCGCCGCGAACGTCGCCATGGCCCGCATGACAGCCCGGGGTTCCCGGCGCAGCGCGAAGTACAGCAGAAACACCGCCGGGGTCAGCTTCAGGGCGATAGCCACCCCGAGCAGCATCCCGCGCGGCCACCGGGTTCTTCGCGGCACACAATCGGCGATCACCAGCGTCATCAGCACCACGTTGATCTGACCGAAGATGAAGTTGGCCCGGATCGGCTCCAGGGTCGTCACGCTCAGTGCGACGATTCCGGCCGCCAGCCACCAGCGTCGCAACCCCGCCCGTCGCGCACCCTCGGATCCCGCGGGTCCATCGGCGACGCCCAACCGGCTCAGCACGATCCAGACCGACACCACCAGCAGCACCAGGGTGAGGGCCGTGATCGCGATGCTGGCGACGTCGAGACTGACCAGAGCCAATGGGCTGAAGACGATGGCGGCCAGCGGCGGGTAGGTGAACGGAAGGTCCAGCCCACCGCGGGTGTGGAAGATCGCTCCGTCGGCATACAGCGGCGTGCCGTCGAGCCAGGCCTGCCCGCCCATCCGGTAGACGTCGACGTCGATCCGGTAGGGCAGATCGCCGAACAGCTGCCAGCACGCCCGGATCACTGCGAGGGCGATGAGGGCCTGGGCCACCCGCCAGGCGATGGCGGGCAGGCGGCTGGCGGCAACCGTGCTCATGTCGGCATCAGAGTATCCGGCGAGCAGGCCGGGGCGGCGGTGCGCGTAAGTTTCCTACCCGTGCCCGTTGCTCTGCATTTCGACGTCATCGCCCCGGGTCGGGTGCCGCTGATGTGGTGCCTGATCGCGTTCAGCCTGACCTTCTTCGTGACCCGCAGCATCGTGCGCTACATCCGCAGCAACGCCGACAAGCCGGGGCCGCGCAAGTGGTGGCAGCCGCACAACATCTCGGTCTCGGACAAATCCGGCGGAACCGGCGGCGGACTGCACATTCATCACGTCGTGTTCGGGGTGATCCTGGTGCTGGCCTCCGGAGTCGCGATGGTGACCATGGCCTCAAGCGGGACGCCGAACCAGTTCACGGCGGCGGCAATCGTTTTCGGAATCGGCGCCGCACTCGTGCTCGACGAGTTCGCGCTCATCCTGCACCTCCAGGACGTCTACTGGTCGGAGGAGGGCCGGACTTCGGTCGACGCGGTGTTCGTGGCGGTGGCGGTGGCGGGTCTGCTGGTCATGGGATTCAATCCGCTGTCGTTCTTCGACATCGGAATCTGGCGCGACGACGAGTCGGTGGTGGCCCGCGTGAGCGTGATCATCCTGGCGCTGCTCACCCTGGCGCTCGCGGTGGTGGTGATACTCAAAGGCAAGCTGTGGACGGGGTTGATCGGCATGTTCATCACCCCGTTGCTGCTGGTCGGAGCCGTTCGCCTGGCCCGGCCGCATGCCCCCTGGGCCAGGTGGCACTACCAGGATGAGCCGGAGAAGATGCGCCGGGCATTGAATCGCGAACGCTACGTGCGCCGGCCGTTCGTCCAGGCCAACCTGTGGTTACAGCACGTCATCGCCGGCGAACCCCGATTCCCCAGCGACTCCGAGGTGGACGCCGAACTCAACCGCGAGGTCCACGCCGCCCCCGCGCCGGCGGTCCCGGCCAAGACGGCGGCGGGATAGGCCGGAAGTGCAGTACTTCTACGACACCGAGTTCATCGACAACGGGCGGATCATCGACCTGATCTCGATCGCCGTGGTCGCGTCCGACGGCCGCGAGTACTACGCGATCTCCACTGAGTTCGACCCGGAGTCCGCCGGTCGCTGGGTGCGGGCCAACGTGCTGCCCAAGCTGCCGCCGCCGTCGTCGCAACTGTGGCGTTCGCGTCGGCAGATCCGGGCCGACCTGGAAGATTTCCTGGGCATCGACGATCCGGAGATGATGGCCGAGCCGATCGAACTGTGGGCCTGGGTGGGTGCCTACGACCACGTCGCCCTCTGCCAGCTTTGGGGGCCGATGACCAGCCTGCCGCCGCAGATCCCGCGCTTCACCCGCGAACTGCGCCAGCTGTGGGAAGACCACGGCTGCCCGCGGATGCCGCCGCGGCCGCAGGACAGTCACGACGCGCTGGTCGACGCCCGGCACAACATGCGTCGCTATCAGGTGATGGCCACCGGAGTTGATCCCGGGGCACTGGGGTAGCCCGCCCGGCGGGGTGTCTTCGGCCTGGTTAAAGGGCCTGCTAAGCCCCGTTACCATAGACGGGTGAACTGGACCGTTGACGTACCGATCGACCAGCTGCCGGCGTTGCCGCCGCTCCCATCGGACCTGCGCGCTCGCCTGGACGCGGCGCTGGCCAAGCCCGCCGCCCAGCAGCCCAGCTGGGATGCCGAGCAGGCCAGGGCCATGCGGACGGTGCTCGAGAGCGTGCCGCCGATCACCGTCGCCTCGGAGATCGAGAAGCTGTCCGACCAGTTGGCCGCGGTGGCCCGCGGCGAGGCGTTCCTGCTGCAGGGTGGCGACTGCGCCGAGACGTTTGTCGACAACACCGAGCCGCACATCCGAGCCAACATCCGGACCCTGCTGCAGATGGCGGTGGTGCTGACCTACGGCGCGAGCATGCCCGTGGTCAAGGTGGCCCGGATCGCCGGGCAGTACGCCAAGCCACGCTCGTCGGACACCGACTCCCTTGGGCTGCGGTCCTACCGCGGCGACATGATCAACGGTTTCGCCGCGGATGCCGCGGTGCGCGACCACGATCCCTCCCGCCTGGTGCGGGCCTACGCCAACGCCAGCGCCGCGATGAACCTGGTGCGGGCGCTCACCTCGTCGGGTCTGGCCTCGCTGCACCTGGTGCACGACTGGAACCGGGAGTTCGTCCGCACCTCGCCGGCCGGTGCCCGCTATGAGGCGCTGGCCGCCGAGATCGACCGCGGCATGCGGTTCATGAGCGCGTGCGGGGTCAACGACCGCAACCTCGACACCGCCGACATCTACGCCAGTCACGAGGCGCTGGTACTCGACTACGAGCGTGCGATGCTGCGGCTGAGCACCGAGTTCGGCGAGCCGCGGCTCTACGACCTCTCGGCGCATTACATCTGGATCGGGGAGCGCACCCGCCAACTCGACGGCGCGCACATCGCCTTCGCCGAGGTGGTCTCCAACCCGATCGGGGTGAAGATCGGCCCGACGATGACCCCGGAGTTGGCCGTCGAGTACGTCGAGCGGCTTGATCCGCACAACAAGCCCGGCCGACTCACCCTGGTCACTCGACTGGGCAATCACAAGGTGCGCGATCTGCTGCCGCCGATCATCGAGAAGGTGCAGGCCACCGGGCATCAGGTGATCTGGCACTGCGATCCGATGCACGGCAACACCCACGAGTCCTCCACCGGCTACAAGACCCGGCACTTCGACCGCATCGTCGACGAGGTGCAGGGTTTCTTCGAGGTCCACCGGGCGCTGGGCACCCATCCCGGCGGCATCCACGTCGAGATCACCGGAGAGAACGTCACCGAATGCCTCGGCGGCGCCCAGGACATCTCCGACAACGATCTGGCCGGCCGCTACGAGACGGCATGCGATCCGCGCCTAAACACCCAGCAGAGCCTCGAATTGGCGTTTCTGGTCGCGGAGATGCTGCGGGACTGATCGCGCTGCAGGCTCCGCCATTAGGTTGGGCGGAGATGCTGCGCGACTGATCGCGCTGCAGGCTGAAGGAGACAAACCGTGGGATCACCCCCCGCCGCGCCGCCGGACCTGATCGAGGAAGTCCGCGGCGACGTCACATTTGTCCGCACCGACCCGAACCTCCCGCCGGTCGCCATCATCGACCGTTCGCCCATCACCACACGGCACAGGCTGCTATTCGGGGCCATCGCCGTACTGGGCGCCGTGGCGTGGGCAATGATCGCCTTCCTGCGCGGGGAGACCGTCAACGCCGTGTGGTTCGTCGTCGCGGCAATCTGTACCTACGTCATCGGGTTCCGCTTCTACGCGCGGTTGATCGAGATGAAGATCGTTCGCCCGCGCGACGATCACGCCACTCCGGCGGAAATCTACGAAAACGGCACCGACTACATGCCCACCGATCGGCGGGTGCTGTTCGGCCACCACTTCGCTGCGATCGCCGGGGCCGGACCATTGGTGGGCCCCGTGCTGGCCACCCAGATGGGCTATCTGCCGGGCGCCATCTGGATCGTCCTCGGCGCGGTGCTGGCCGGCTGTGTGCAGGACTACCTGGTGCTGGCAATCTCAACCCGCCGACGGGGGCGCTCGCTGGGTCAGATGGCGCGCGACGAACTCGGCCCAGTGGGCGGAACCGCGGCGATCGTCGGGGTGCTGGTGATCATGGTGATCCTGCTTGCGGTGCTGGGCCTGGTGGTGGTCAATGCGCTCGCCGAGAGCCCCTGGGGCGTGTTCTCCATCGCGATGACGATTCCGATCGCCCTCTTCATGGGCGTGTACCTGCGCTACCTGCGGCCGGGCCGGGTTTCGGAGGTGTCGCTGATCGGGGTGGCACTGCTGCTGCTGGCCGTGGTGGCCGGCGGCTGGGTCGGCCACACCGACTGGGGCGTGGAGTGGTTCACGCTGTCCAAGGTCACCCTGTCGTGGTGCCTGATCATCTACGGGCTGGCGGCGTCGGTGCTGCCGGTGTGGCTGCTGCTGGCCCCGCGCGACTACCTGTCGACCTTCATGAAGATCGGCACCATCGCACTGTTGGCGGTGGGCATCCTGCTGGCCCGCCCGGTCATGCAGGCCCCGGCGGTCTCGCAATTCGCCGCATCCGGCGCCGGTCCGGTGTTCGCGGGCTCGCTGTTCCCGTTTCTGTTCATCACCATCGCCTGCGGCGCGCTGTCGGGCTTCCACTCGCTGATCGCCTCGGGGACCACGCCGAAGCTGCTGGAGAAGGAAGGCCAGATGCGGCTGATCGGCTACGGCGGAATGATGACCGAGTCATTCGTGGCGATCATGGCACTGATCACCGCGTCAATCCTGAACCAGCACTTGTACTTTGTGATGAACGCCCCCGCCGCGGTCACCGGGGGCACCGCGGAGACCGCAGCGGCCTACGTCAACAAACTGGGGCTGTCCGGGCAACCGATCACGCCGGCGGAGATCACCGACGCCGCCACCAGTGTGGGCGAGGAGTCGATCGTTTCGCGCACCGGCGGCGCCCCCACGCTGGCGTTCGGCATGGCCCAGGTGCTGTCGGTGTTCGGCGGCAGCGGCCTGAAGGCGTTCTGGTACCACTTCGCGATCATGTTCGAGGCGCTGTTCATCCTCACCACCATCGACGCCGGGACCCGGGTCGCCCGGTTCATGCTGTCGGACGGCTTGAGCAATCTCGGCGGGCCGTTGCGCCGGCTGCGCGACCCGAGTTGGAAGGTCGGTGCGTGGGTGTGCAGCATCGTCGTCGTCGCGGCTTGGGGCTCCATCCTGCTGATGGGCGTCACTGACCCACTGGGCGGCATAAACACACTCTTTCCCCTGTTTGGCATCGCCAACCAGTTGCTCGCCGCCATCGCCCTGACTGTGGTGACCGTGGTGGTGATCAAGATGGGAATGCTGAAATGGGCCTGGATTCCAGGGATTCCGCTGCTGTGGGACCTCACCGTCACCCTGACCGCGTCGTGGCAGAAGATCTTCTCCGGCGATCCCAAGCTGGGCTACTGGACCCAGCACTTCCAGTACCGCGATGCGCGAGACGCCGGCAAGACGTCACTAGGTGCGGCCAAGAACCCCGACCAGCTCAACGATGTCATCCGCAACACGTTCATCCAGGGCACGCTGTCGATCCTCTTCGCCACGGTGGTGTTGATCGTCGTCGCATCGGCCATCGTGATGACCATCCGCTCCTTGCGCGGACGCGGACGGCCGCTGGCCGTGGAAGCGCCGGTGCCATCCCGGATTTTCGGTCCTTCCCGGCTACTCGCCACGCCGGTCGAGAAGGAGGTGCAAAAGCAATGGAGCGTCTTGTCCGACTCGGCCGTCAGGCCCGTTGGTACGTCAGCTCATTGATGGGCGATAACCACTACCAGCGCTACCTGACGCATCGTCGTCGCGATCACGCCGGAGAACCCGTTCTCAGCGAGGCGCAGTACTGGCGTGTGCGCCACCGGCAGACCGAGACCAACCCGGGGGCACGCTGCTGCTGAGTGGCGGATGGTTCACGGTGGGGCGACCCGCTGTTGAACCATCAGCGGCCGATCAGGCTGTCGAAGTTGGCGCCGAGGGTCCACCCGGCGATGGCCAGCAGTCCGGTCAGCACCAGCACCGTCAGCACCCAGAACGCCACCGCACGGCGCATCCGCTGCCGGGCCCAGGCGAACTCCTCTATGTCGATGCCGGCGAATTGCCTTGGCGGCGGGGGATTCTCCGCGAACTCCCGGACCGGCGGCTGGTCTTGCGGATCGCCGGTGAACCGGCGGGTCGGGTGGCGCGCGGGCGGCCCGGCCGCCTGCTGCGCCGAGTTTCGCGGCGCCGGGACGCGGAAGTTTGGCAGCGCCAGGTCCTCGGCGATCGTCTCGAGAGCGGCGCCCATCTCCGCGGCATCAGCGAACCGGCGCGCCGGGTCTCGCGCCGTCGCACGTGCGATGAACGCGTCGAGTTGCACGGGTACGCCGTCGATCATCGAACTCGGCGGCGGCACGTCGCGGTCGAGGCGCTGATTGGCTACGGTGAGAGCGTTGTCGCCAGTGAAAGGTGTTGTACCGGTGAGCAATTCGAACGCCATGACCCCGGCCGCATAGACGTCGGTGCCAGGGTCGGTCTCGATGCCGGCGACCTGCTCGGGGGACAGGTAGGCAGCCGTGCCGAGGATGACGCTGGCCGAGGTGATGCCGGCCTCAGCGGTCGCCCGGACCAGGCCGAAATCGACCAGCTTGACCTCGCCGTCGTTCGAGATGAGCACGTTCTCCGGTTTGACGTCGCGATGCACCAGGCCCGCCCGGTGGGCCACACCAAGACCACTGAGCACCGGGCGCAGCACCGCCGCGACGGCGTGCGGCGGCATGGGTCCGCGCTCGCGCAGCAGTTCGCGCAGCGTTCCGCCCTCAATGAGTTCCATCACCAGGAACGGGTGGGAGGCGTCGTTGCCCTGGTCGTAGATCGCCACCAGGCCGGGGTCCTTGAGGCGGGCGATGGCTCGGGCCTCGCGCTGGAATCGGGCTAGAAACTGTTGATCGGTGGCGTATCGCGGATCCATCACCTTCAGCGCGACCGGCCGGTCGAGCCGGATGTCGCGACCGCGGTAGACCGTCGACATCCCGCCGGCGGCGATCCTCGACTCGACGCGGTACCGGTTGTCGAGCAGTGCACCCAGCAGTGGGTCCGCCGTCACCGGCACATCTTTGCCACCGGCACATCGTAAGTCCGTGACGCTGGCGCGCACGGATCCCGCGGGTCGGCCACCGTCTGGCGTGTTGGGGGAGACGGCGGGCCCTACACTGTCGCCGTGAGCAGCTTTCCGGCCGGTGAGGACGTTCTGGAAGAGGGCGAAGAGGTCTACGACCTGCCCACCGTCGCGGAGTTGCTGCGCATCCCCGTGACGAAGGTGCATCAGCAGTTGCGCGACGGTCACCTGGTCGCGGTGCGCCGCAACGGAATACCGGTCGTACCTCGGGCCTTCTTCTCCGAATCCGGCGCGGTGGTCAAGTCACTGCCCGGCCTGCTCGCGGTACTACGCGACGGCGGCTACCGCGACCCCGAGATTCTGCGCTGGTTGTTCACCGCGGACCCCACGCTGAGCCTGACCCGGGACGGGTCGCGCGAGCCGATCCCCAACGGCCGGCCCGTTGACGCACTGCACTCCCATCAGGCCCGTGAGGTTATTCGCCGGGCCCAGGCAATGGCGTACTGAACAGCCGCGGAGCAGGGTCGCGGAGCAGTGCATGCCACGCTGCGAACGCGCACGTGGTGGCTAACGCAACGTGGAGCCACGAGTACATGCCATGGGATCCGTCGGGTTTGAAGATCACCATGATCCAGGTGGATAGCCCGGCGATCAGGGCGATCGCCCCGCGTGACTGGGTCAGCGCCGAGGCCACCGCCAGCGGCCAGGTGTAGTACCAGGGCAGCGCGGCGGGGACGAACAGCACCACCACCGCCATCGCCAGGGCGGTGCCCATCAGTGCCTCGCGGTCGTTATGGCGGAACCGCCACCACAGCAACGGCAGCGACACCGCGATCACCACCATGCCGGCCAAGCGGGTGATCTCCAGAACGGCGTAGAAGTTCACCGGAAACACAGCGCCACCGATGGCGCTGACCAGATTGGCAATCGCCGTCGGAACGGTCAGCCAGTTGATCACCTTTGCCGAACCGGCCAGGGCGGTCAGCCAGCCCAGTCCCACCCCGGCCAGGGCGGACAGCACCGCGAACACCGCGATGAAAGTCGCCACCGATGCCGCGGAGGCGATCGCGAAGGCGCGCAGGCGATTTCCGCGGATGTGGCGCATCCACACCCACACCATGAACGGCATTGCCAACACAGCGGTGGCCTTCACCGCGACCGCCACTGCGATCAGAGCCGCACCGGCCAGATGGCGGCGGCCGAACATCAGCGCGATGCCGGCCATCATCAGCCCGAGCATCAGCGTCTCGTTGTGGACCCCGCCCATCAGATGAATGATCACCAGTGGATTGAGCACGCAGATCCATAACGCAACGGCGGCATTAGCGCCGACGTGGCGGGCTATCCGCACAGCGGCCCAGATCAACAGGGCCAGGCCGGGGAGCATGCACAGCCGCAGCAGTATGGTGCCCGCTACCACGTGGTCGCCTGCGACCGACGTCACGAACTTGGCGACCAGGATGAAGGCCGGCCCGTAGGGTGCCGGGGTGGTGCTCCAGATCGAACTTACGTTGTCCAGCAACGAGTTCGGATTCTCAATCGGCCCGACGACGTAAGGATCAAAGCCGTCCCGGAGCAGCGCGCCCTGCGCTAGATAGGAGTAAGTGTCGCGACTGAACAGCGGGACGCTCAGCAGCAGCGGAGTCAGCCACAGGCCAGTCGTGGCGATCATCGTGTACTCGTCGTCGGGTCGGCCGTCGGTGATCCGCCGGCCCAGCCACAGCCACGCCACCACGATCAGCGCCACGCCGATCCACAGCACGAGCGAGGACACCACCAGGCCGTGGCCGAACCGCAGCCACGACAGGTGCAGCGACTCCAGCACGGGGTCTCGGTACCGGGTGCTGCCGGCGCCGAGACCACCGAGTGCGATGAGAGCCGCCCCCAGGAAACCCAGCAGCGCCGGCCTGGCTTGAGGGCCACGAACGAATGCCGCAAGCCGGTCTGGCCCGCTCAGAGAGGAGGAGGCGCTGGGGGATCTCGGGGCGGACATGGGCTATGCCGACCGGTTGGCGGCCAATCCGGCGAGCTCGGCCAGGCCCAGCTTGGCCGGAGCGTTGATCGGCGCGCTGTCCAGGACGGCCAGTGCGCGGTGGGTCAGGGTTTCGATGCGATCCTCGACCGCCGCCAGCGCCCCCACCGACTCGATCACCGCGCAGATCTCGCCGACCTCGGGATCGCTGAGGTCGGTCCCGATCGCCGAGCGCAGCAACCCGGCGGCTCCCGGATCGGTCCGCTCCGCCCGCTCCATCGCCTCGGCCAGCAGCACTGTGCGTTTGCCCGAGCGAAGGTCGTCCCCGGAGGGCTTGCCGGTGACCGACGGATCACCGAACACGCCGAGCACGTCGTCGCGCAATTGGAACGCCACCCCCAGGTCGGTGCCTAGTTCGTGGAACGCGTCCAGAACGTCGGGGCGGTCGGCGGCGGCGGCGGCACCCAGCTGAAGTGGCCGCGACACCGTGTAGGACGCGGTCTTGTAGGTGTTGACAGTCATCGCCGAGGCGATGGAGTGCGCGCCGCTGGATTCGGCCACGATGTCGAGGTACTGGCCGCCGAGAACCTCGGTTCGGATGTCCGACCAGACCCGCTGGACCCGGCGCCGGTCCGGCGCGGGGCGGTCCAGAGCAGCGACGATGTCGTCGGCCCACACCAGGGACAGGTCGCCGAGCAGGATGGCCGCCGAGCGGCCGAATCCCGCCGCGGAGCCGCGCCAGCCGCGAGTCCGGTGCAGTCCGGCGAAATGCATGTGCACGGTGGGCCAGCCGCGGCGGGTATCCGAGTCGTCGATGACGTCGTCATGCACCAGGGCGCAGGCGTGCAGCAACTCCAGTGCGGCGAACAGCCGGAGGATCTCGTCGTCCACCGGTGCCTGCGGTTCGGGTGTCACCGCGCGGTAGCCCCAGTACGCGAACAACGGGCGCATCCGCTTGCCGCCGCGAAGCACGAAGTCCTCGAGGACGGCGATCATGTCGTCGTAGTCAGCGCCGATGTAGCGGGCTCCGGCCCGTCGCTGGGCGAGATACTCCCGAAGTTGGTCGGTGACGGCGCCGGCCAACTCGGCGGCTGACGGCGCTGCTGCAGGCACGCTCAGCGCACGCCCCTTCCTCACTAGACCGACAGTTGCTTTCAGGTTAGAGCTGTTCGCCTGATCCGGCAGCGCCGAGTCGGACCGACTGATCGCGGTCCCGCCAGGCCAGGTACCCGATCAGGCCCGATACCAGCAGCGCAGCCACTCCGAGCCCGATCGCCGCGGCGGTGAATGACCGGGTGCTGGGGTCGGTGAAGCGGGACTGCGCGCTCATCGAGTTGACGACGCCGGGCTTGAGGGTCCACTGGACGGCATTGGCGTCGAGGCGCTCACCGTTGGTGGAGGTCACCTCGCCGGGAAAGGCGGCGCTGAACTTCACGTCGGCATCCGGGTCGGTCAGCGTGGTGAGGTCGACGCGGCCTTCCAGGATCACCAGATTGCCGGCTCGGCGCAGCGAGACGTCCACCCCGGTGGCGTCGCGGCTCAGGTTGGCGAGCTGGGGCACCTCGGCGAAGGTCAGGTCGGAGAAGGTGGCCTTCGAGCCGACGTAGCCGTCGGCGTCATAGGGCCCCACGTCGATCTTCTGGCTAAATCCCATATTCATCTCGAACTGCGGGCCCTGATCCTCGTTGTTCCGCGGCTTGGCAGCCGCGATGATCTCGCCGGAGACCTGGTCATCGGGGGAGACGGTGATCGAGGTGTGGACTCGCACGCAGCCGACCGCCAACGGCGCGAGGAGGAGGAACAGCACAGCGACCACCCGTAGCCGCAGGCGACGGGAACGACCGGGTTCGCGCACGACGATCATGGTGCCAGACCGCACCTACAGCGGGAGCGCGCGGCCCAAGATGGCGAACGCCCGTGGGTCTCCGGCGAAGTGATAGCCGCGGATGACGTCGGTGAAACCCAACCTGCGATACAGCCGCCAGGCGCGGTTGCCCTCGCCGATGATCTCCGGTGTTGACAACAGCACGCTAGCCTCGGCCCGCCCGGCGAGTAGTCGGCGCATCAGGGCCTCGCCGAGGCCGCGGCCCTGGATGCCGGGGTGGATATGCAGTTCGGTGAGCTCGAAGTAGTCACTCATCAGCCGGGAGATTGCGTCGGCCGGGAGCCCCACTCGCTGCATACCGCGCACGACCTGCTGCTGCCACCACTGGTCGGGCGCACCGCAGTAGCCATAGGCGATACCGAGCAACGGTGCGCCAGCCAGTTCAGCGTCGGTGGGTGCGCCGGTCGCGGGGTCGTCGGCCTGCACCGCCGCCACCGCCCGCCAGCCCCGGCGCCGGGTGTGTTCGAGCCACATCGCTGCGCGCTGGCCCTCGGTGCCGCGGGGGTCGCGCATGGCGTCGACATAGACCGTCAGGGCCTCGTCGAGCCGGCGCGCCATGTCGGTCGGCGTGAGGTCGATCAGAAAAGTCGACAACGCCGCTCCCGCTCCCTTCGCCGTGCGCAGTGGTCACCCGCCATTATGGTGGCGCGTCCCGGT
>CAMCWJ010000032.1 GCA_945882475.1 Bifidobacterium breve | reverse complement strand
CGTTCCTTCGCGCTTGCGACCATGGATGCCGAAGCGCCGGGCCAGGACAACGTCTCCAAGTTGTTGTGGGCGAATTGGCATCGCGATCTCGGCGAACTGGCGATGGATATCCGCGGAAGAGCCGGACTTGTTCTGGTGGACAACGAGTTCGACGAGTGGCAGCGCCTCTTCCTGTTCTCCCGGGCCGACACCATCTACGGCGGATCCAACGAGGTGCAGCGCAACGTGATCGCCGAACGGGTGCTCGGCCTGCCCAGGGAGGCCAGGGGCTAGTGGTGTCGCTGGCGGTCACACCCGCGGAGATCGAGGGACATGGTCTGCTCACCGGCAAGGTCGTCGTGGTGACGGCCGCGGCGGGCACCGGGATCGGCTCGGCTACCGCGCGCCGGGCACTTGCCGAGGGTGCCGACGTGATGATCTCCGATCACCATGAACGCCGACTCGGTGAGACCAGGGACCAGCTGTCCGCGTTGGGACTTGGCCGGGTGGAGAGCGCGGTGTGCGACGTCACCTCTACCGCCCAGGTCGACGCGCTGATCGCAACGACGGCGGACCGGTTGGGCCGACTCGACGTTCTGGTCAACAACGCCGGACTCGGTGGGCAGACGCCGGTAGTCGAGATGACCGACGATGAGTGGGACCGTGTCCTCAACGTCACGCTCACCTCGGTGATGCGGGCCACCCGCGCGGCGCTGGGCTACTTCCGCGCGGCGGGCCACGGCGGTGCGATCATCAACAATGCCAGCGTGCTCGGTTGGCGGGCACAGCATTCGCAGTCGCACTACGCCGCGGCGAAGGCCGGCGTGATGGCGCTGACCCGTTGCAGCGCAATCGAAGCGGTGGACTTTGGGGTGCGGATCAACGCCGTGTCGCCGAGCATCGCGCGGCACAAGTTCCTGGAGAAGACCAGTTCCACCGAACTTCTCGACCGGCTCTCCGAAGGAGAGGCCTTCGGCCGGGCCGCCGAGCCGTGGGAGATCGCCGCCACGATCGCGTTCCTCGCCAGTGACTACTCCAGTTATCTCACCGGCGAAGTGATATCGGTGTCGAGCCAGCATCCATGACACCTGCGACCCCACCGCCGGCAACCCGCCGTGAGGAGCTGCTCGACCTCGCGGCCGCGATGTTCGCCGAACGGGGTTTGCGGGCCACCACGGTGCGCGACATCGCCGACGCCGCCGGGATCCTGTCGGGCAGTCTCTACCATCACTTCGCCTCCAAGGAGGAGATGGTCGATGAGGTGCTGCGAAGTTTTCTCGACTGGCTCTTCGCCCGCTATCAGCACATCATCGATACCGAGCCCAATCCGCTTGAGCGGTTCAAGGGATTGTTCATGGCATCCTTCGACGCGATCGAGGATCACCATGCCGAGGTCGTCATCTATCAGGACGAGGCCAAGCGGCTCTCCGCCCACCAGCGGTTCTCCTATGTCGACGAACTGAACCGGCGGCAGCGCACCATGTGGGTGGATGTCCTCAATGAGGGCATCGCCGCGGGGTACTTCCAGTCCGACATCAACGTCGACCTGGTCTACCGGTTCATCCGCGACACCACCTGGGTGTCGGTGCGCTGGTATCAGCCCGGCGGTCCACTGACGGCCGAGCAGGTGGGTAGGCAATACCTGGCGATTGTTCTCGGCGGAATCGCCGCGGACTGACAACCAACTCAATCACCACTACCGAGGAGATCCACACATGCCCGAGGCGTACATCATCGACGCGGTTCGCACCGCCGTCGGCAAGCGCAACGGCTCGCTGTCCGGTGTCCACCCGATCGACCTGGGGGTACACGCGTTCCGCGGCATCTTCGACCGCAACGACGTCGATCCGGCCGCCGTCGACGACGCGATCGTGGGTTGTGTCGACGCGGTTGGTGGACAAGCCGGCAACATCGGCCGGCTGACCTGGCTTGCGGCGGGCTACCCGGAGGAGGTGCCCGGCGTCACCGTCGACCGTCAGTGCGGATCGAGCCAGCAGGCGATTTCCTTTGGCGCACAGGCGATCATGGCTGGCACCGCCGATGTGATCCTGGCCGGTGGGATGCAGAACATGAGCCAGATTCCGATCTCGTCGGCGATGGTCGTCGGCGCTCAGTTCGGGTTTACCACGCCGACCAGCGAGTCCAAGTTCTGGCTGGAACGCTATGGCGATCAGGAGATTTCGCAGTTCCGGGGCGCGGAGATGATCGCCGAGCAGTGGGACATCTCCCGCGACGACATGGAACGCTTCGCACTCGCCAGTCACGAACGGGCGTTGGCCGCGATCCGGTCCGGGCACTTCGAGAACGAGATCATCGGTGTCGACGGATTCGCCGTCGACGAGACTCCGCGCGAGACGTCACTGGAGAAGATGGCCGGCCTGACCACCCTCAGCGAGGGGGGCCGGATGACCGCTGCGGTGGCCAGCCAGATCAGCGACGGCGCCAGCGCGGTACTGCTGGCCTCCGAGAAGGCCGTCAAGGACCATGGACTCACGCCGCGGGCCCGCATCCACCACATCAGCACCCGCGGTGCCGACCCGGTCCGGATGCTGACCGGACCCATCCCGGCGACCCGCTACGCGCTGGAGAAGACCGGTCTGACGATCGACGACATCGACGTCGTGGAGATCAACGAGGCCTTCGCGCCCGTCGTGCTGGCCTGGATCAAGGAAACCATGGCCGATCCGGCGAAGGTCAACCCCAACGGTGGCGCGATCGCGCTCGGACATCCGCTGGGTGCGACCGGCGCTAAGCTTTTCGCCACCATGCTCAACGAACTCGAGCGCTCCGGCGGACGCTACGGCCTGCAGACCATGTGCGAGGGCGGTGGCACGGCGAACGTCACGATCATCGAGCGGCTTTAGGCCGTGAGCATCATTCGAAGTGCGGCTGTAGCCGGGAGCGTCATTCGAAGTGCGGTGCTCGCGGTTCTTGCCGCGCTGTGGACGGCTGCGGCGACACTCACCGCCACCGTTACCGCCGCGGTCACCCTCACCGCGACCGCGCTGATCGTTCCCGGCACGACGGTGCCCAACCCCGCGACCGTGCCGGGCTACATGGAGAACGCCGTCGGCTACTACATCGAACCGACAACCGAGTCGTGCGCGAACGTGTGCACCCCCGAACCGGTGCCCTACATCGCCCTGTTCTGGCCGTTTCCGTGGGAGGACTGGGGTGGGCTGACCGGCGCGATGCTGGACGAGTCGGTGGCCAGCGGTGTGGCCCAACTGACCAGCGATCTGGTCGGACCTCACAACCCGAGTGCGCAAAGTCCGGTCGTGGTGTTCGGCTACTCGCAAGGCGCCACGGTGGCCAGCATCGCGAAGTCTCAGTTGAGTAAGCTGCCCGCCGACGATCAGGCCAACATCAACTTCGTCCTGATCGGAAATCCCAACCGGCCCAACGGTGGATTGTTCGAGCGACTGGCGGCCTTCGGCACCGTCCCCATCCTCGGCGCCACGTTCGGCCAACCGACTCCCACCGACACCGCCATGTCGACCGTCGACGTCGCCTTCCAATACGACGGTGTCGCCGACTTCCCGCTGTACCCGGTCAACCTGCTCGCCGTTCTCAACGCGACAGCCGGTTTCTGGTACATCCACGGTGGCTACCTGGCGCCGAACAGTCGCGACCCCAACGGGCTCCCGAACGGACTGACGCCCGACGAGTTGGCCGCTGCGATCGCGGATCCGGCAAATCGGCAGCGGACTCCCGGCAGCGACACCACCTATGTGCTGATCCCGACATCGGATCTGCCTCTGCTGCAACCCCTTCGGGAATTCGGGGCCTTCACCCACACCGAGTTCCTCACGAACCCGGTGATCGCCCTGATCCAACCCGCGCTGCGGGTGCTCATCGAGACCGGCTACGACCGTTCGCTACCCTACGGCCAGCCCGCGCCGTTGCGACTGTTCCCGCGTGTCAATCCGATCGACCTCACCGTCGATCTGGCCGACGCTATCGGCCAGGGCATCCGCGACGCCGCGACGGTGATCGGCGGCCAACCGGAGGTAGCACCGCCCGTCGCGGCGCGCGCTACCGGTGGGTCCGTGCGCAACCGGCCGGCGCGTACGGTTGCCACCGCGCGAACCGCGAACGTGGGTAAACCGATTGCCGCTGCGGCGCACGGTGCCGCCCATGGTCCTGCCGCGCACGGCGCGAAGCAACGGGTTCGGGCCGATAAATCGCCAGCCCAAGCGGTCAGGGGAACTCAGTCGATGAGGGCGCCGGCGGCCTGAAGGTGCTTGATGGCCTCGCTGACGATGCCGTCGATGAGTTGAGCGCAGGTAGGCAGATCCTCGATGATGCCGGTGGCCTGGCCGGAGGCCAGTACGCCGGCGCCGGTGTCACCGTCGACTAGCCCGGCTTTGAGCAGCATCGGGGTGTTGGCCGCCATCACCAACTGCGACCAGGTCAGGTCCTTGCCGTGCCGCATGGCCAGGCCGTCGCGGAGAATCCCCGCCCACGACATCTGCGACATCTTCTTGAACTTGGCCGCATTGATCATCGCCGCGGTGAAACCCCGCACTCGCGAACCGCTTTCGAGCTTCTCCACTAGGCCGGTACGCAGTACGCGGTGCGGCATGCCGTCGACACGGGTGGAGACGATCGTTCCGTCCAAACCGGTCTCGAGGTAGCGCTGCTTCACCGCCTCCGGAACAGTCGACTCAACGGTGAGTAGGAACCGGGTTCCCATCGCGACGCCGGCCGCACCATAGGACAACGCGGCGGCCAGGCCACGGCCGTCGAAGAACCCGCCGGCGGCCACCACCGGGATGTCGGTGCCGTCCAGTGCGTCGAGGACCGAGGGCAGTAGCAGCGTGGTGGCGACCGGGCCGGTATGTCCGCCGCCCTCACCGCCCTGCACGATCACCGCGTCGGCGCCCCACGCGGCCACCTTGCGGGCGTGCTTTGCGGCGCCGATGGACGGGATCACCACCGAGCCGGCTTCCTTGAGCTGGGCGATGAGTTCCTGCTTGGGTGCCAACGCGAACGAGGCCACTTTGACGCCCTCACGGATCAGCAATTCGACGCGGTCTCCCGCGTCGGCGGCGTCGGCTCGCATGTTGACCCCGAACGGCCGGTCGGTCGCGGACTTCACCTTGGCGATCGCGGTCGCGAGTTCGTCGATGGTCATGGTGGCTGCGGCCAGGATGCCCAGCCCGCCGGCGTTCGCGGTGGCGGAGACCAGCCGGGCTCCGGCCACCCAACCCATCCCGGTTTGGACCACCGGATGTTCGATACCCAGTAGCCGGGTCAGCGGGGTGTGGATCCTCATGCTTTTCCTCCCTTGTCGGCGGGCAACGTGACTTCCTTGTCGCGCAACCCTTTCGGGTCGATCCGCTCGCGGATCAACGCGAGTTCATCCCCGGTGGCCAGCCGGGTGGGCGGTGCCTTATCAAGGCCGGCCACCTCGAAAGAGGTGTTGGCCGCGACGTCCCCGGGATCCACCCCTGGGTGCAGGGATAGCGCCCGCATGGTGTGGTCGGGCCCGCCGAAGTCGAACACCCCGAGGTTGCTCACCACCCGGTAGATGTTGGCGAAGCGGTACGCGGGGTTATCCGAATCGACTTTGTCCCAACCGATCCCGGAGACGATGTCGACGGAATCGCAGAACACCCGCTTGGAGTGGTTGCCGACCCAGTAACTGGTGGCGTGGTTGATGGTGTTGCCGGGTGCGCCGCGAACGCCGAACATCTGTCGGGTCGGGTGCTGCAGCGGTCCGAAGGCCGACAGGTTCTGGTTGCCGTACCGGTCGATCTGGTTGGCGCCCATCACGACATGCCGGCGACCCCAGGCCAGGGTCTCGAAGACCCGGCCGAACGGCATCCAGCCCTCGATAGCGCCCGTGGCGCCGATCGCCGGAGTATCGGCGAGGAGGCGTGCCTCGCCGTCGGTCAGCAGGATGTCGGGGGAAAACGTCAGCCGGGCCAGGCGGGCTCCGACCGACACGATGGTGGTCATCGGACTGACCATGATCTCGCCGGCGTCGCGGAACAACTCCGCGCAGGCGATGACGCACACTTCCGCTCGGCTCACTTGGATCATGAAGTCTCCAGGTCTTGAGTGAATCGGCGCACCGCTGCCTGGTATTCGGCTTCACTACCGGACAGGTAGGTGGCGACGAACTGCGCCCAGGTCTCGTCCTCGGCGGCTGCCTTCGCGTAGTGCTGCTGGAACTTCTCGTCTCGGCCGTAGTCCGGTTCTGCGGTGGTGAAGTGAGCCCCGCCGGGCGCTTCGATCACCTGGTCGACCATCATCCGGTTCACCAGAAGCGCTTGCGGTGGAACCGATTTAATCAGCTCGTCGGTGGCGACGACTCGTTCCACCGATAGGAAGCGCCGATCGGCCGCCATCAAGAAGAGGTCGTCGAAGTAGGGATCGATACCGGTGTATGCCGCATTACCGTGTTCATCGCCGACGTTGAGGTGCACGAACGCCGCGTCCAGTCGAAGCGCAGGCATCGCGATCAGTTCCTCGTGGCCGGAGCCCGCCGGCGAGTTGGACGGGTACGGGGACTTCACCGTCTTCAACTCCCCGTCCCAGAAGTCCGGCACCGAACTGCCCAGGCCGGCCCGGATGGGAAGAAACGGCAGTCGCTGGGCTGCCGCCTGCAGGCCGCAGCGCAGCATGCCCTCGTCCATTTCGCGGGCGACGATCGCTCCGGTGGTTCGGGCACGCGCGAACCATGGGTCGTAGAACGGCGGCGAGTCCAGGGAGACGAATCCGTAGTACAGCTTTGCCAGCTTGCCCGCCGAGCACAGCAGGCCGATGTCCGGGCCGCCGTAGCTGACCACGGTCAGGTCGGTGACGTCGGTCCGCAAGAGCGCCCGGACGAATGCCATCGGCTTGCGTCGCGATCCCCAGCCACCGATGCCGATCGTCATCCCCGACTCGATCTGCGACACCGCCGCCTCGAGCGTGGTGCGTTTGTCTCTCACTACTTCGCCTTCTTCGTGCCGGCGAAGGCATCACGGTGCTCGTCGGAGACACCGGAGAGGTTCAACTCGAAGGTGAAGCCCTGCTCCATCCGGTAACTGGAGTTCACGCGCTGAACGTCGATGAGGTTCAGCGCCTCCTTGGCGGCGCGGATCACCCGGGTGTCCTTGATGGCGATATCGCGGGCCACCCGTAGCGCCGCTTCGTCGAGATCGGCCCGTGCTACCACCTCGTGCACCGAGCCGAAGTGGTGCAGGGTGGCGGCGTCCACGGTGGCGGCGGTGAAGAACAACCGCCGCATCATGTGTTGCGGGACAAGGCGAGATAGATGGGTCGCCGCGCCGAGAGCCCCGCGTTCGACCTCGGGCAACCCGAACACCGCGTCGTCGGAGGCAACGATCACGTCGGCATTGCCGACCAGTCCGATGCCGCCGCCCACGCAGAATCCGTTGACCGCCGCCACTACCGGGACCTCGCACTCGTACACGGCTTTGAACGCTGCGAAGCAGCCGCGGTTGGCGTCGATCAGTGCGCCGAAGCCCTCGGTCTGCTGCATCTCCTTGATGTCGACTCCGGCGTTGAATCCCCGGCCCTCGGCGCGCAGGATCACGACGTGGGTGGCCATGTCGCGGCCGGCCGCGGTGATGGTGTCGGCCAGTTCGAACCAGCCACGAGAGGGGATCGCGTTGACCGGCGGGTAGTCGACAGTGACCGCGACGATGCCGGGTTCGACGGTGCGGGAGGTGATCGTCATGGGGAACTTCCTGACGGGCGGATACCAGCAGTACCTAAGCAAGCACTTGCTTGGTACGCTAGCACAGTGACGCCAGTGCCCGACAGTTCCCGAATGAACCTCGGACTGGACGGTCGCGTCGTATTGGTGACCGGCGGAGTGCGCGGTGTCGGCGCGGGGATCAGCGCTGTGTTCGCCAGCCAGGGCGCCACGGTCATCACCTGCGCCCGCCGACCCGTCGAGGGGCTGCCGTATGAGTTCCACAGCTGTGACGTCCGCGATCCCGACGCCGTCGCGGCGCTGATCGAGGCGATCGTCGGACGCCACGGCCGACTCGACGTCGTGGTGAACAACGCCGGTGGTTCGCCGCACGCGCCGGTCGCCGAGGCATCCCCGAGGTTCCTTCAGAAGATCGTCGAGTTGAATCTGCTCGGCATGCTCTATGTCTCCCAGGCCGCCAACGCGGTCATGCAGGGCCAAGCCAGTGGTGGTTCGATCGTCTCGATCTCCAGTGTCAGCGGGCGTCGGCCCTCTCCGGGCACCGCCGCCTACGGCGCAGCCAAGGCCGGAGTGGACAATCTCACCGCAACGCTGGCCGTGGAATGGGCGCCGAAGGTCCGGGTCAACGCGGTGGTGGCGGGCATGGTCGCCACCGAGCAGGTCGAATTGTTCTACGGCGACAGCGCGTCCCAGGCCGCGGTGGCCGCCACTGTTCCTCTCGGCCGGCTGGCGGAACCAGCCGACATCGGTTGGGCGGCAGCATTTCTCGCCTGCGATGCGGCGTCCTATGTCAGCGGGGCGACGCTCGCCGTGCACGGCGGTGGCGAGCCGCCCGCGTTTCTATCCGCATCCAATGCCAACAAGTAGGAGAACGCAATGGGATTGCTCGACGGTCGGGTTGTCATCGTCACCGGTGCCGGCGGAGGTATCGGCCGCGCGCATGCGTTGGCCTTCGCCGCCGAGGGGGCGCGCGTCGTGGTCAACGACATCGGTGTCGGACTGGACGGCTCGCCGGCCGGCGGGGGTAGTGCCGCCCAGGGCGTCGTCGACGAAATCGTTTCTGCCGGTGGGGAAGCCGTCACCAGCGGGGCCAACGTGGCCGACTGGGATCAGGCGGCGGGGTTGATCCAGACCGCAGTCGAGGCCTTCGGCGGACTCGACGTTCTGGTCAACAATGCCGGCATAGTGCGCGACCGGATGATCGCCAACACCAGCGAGACCGAGTTCGATGCCGTTGTGGCCGTTCACCTCAAAGGACACTTCGCGACCACCCGGCACGCCGGCGCCTACTGGCGTGCACTGGCCAAGGAGGGCAAAGCGGTCGACGCCCGCATCATCAACACCAGTTCCGGAGCCGGCCTGCAGGGCAGCGTCGGGCAGGGCAACTACAGCGCCGCCAAGGCCGGCATCGCCGCCTTGACTCTGGTGGCCGCCGCCGAGATGGGCCGCTACGGCGTGACCGTCAACGCGATCGCACCGTCGGCGCGCACCCGGATGACCGAGACAGTGTTCGCCGACATGATGTCAACGCAGGGCAAAGATTTCGATTCCATGGCGCCGGAGAACATTTCGCCGTTGGTGGTCTGGCTGGGCAGCACCGAATCCCGTGACGTCACCGGCCGGGTGTTCGAGGTCGAGGGCGGCATCATCCGGGCTGCCGAAGGGTGGCAGCACGGCGCCGAGGTGGACAAAGGTGCCCGTTGGGAACCGGGTGAGCTCGGCCCCGTGGTGCGAACCCTGCTCGCCGAAGGCCGTCCGCCGGTGCCGGTCTACGGCGCCTGACGCCTACGCCGACGCGTACGCCGAGCGTCGCGCCAGCGCGACCGCCGACGCCCAACGTCGCGCCAGCGCGACGCTCGGCGGGGGGTGGGGGCGTCGTATCGGGGGTGGGGAGCGTCGCAGCGGGGATCTATGGGTCGCAGATGACGACCGGGATCACCCGGTCGGTCCACGCTTGGTAATCGTCGAAGCTGGTGTACATCGCCGCCATCTTCGGCCAGTAGTGCGCGCGTTCATCTTCGGTGGCTACACGTGCGGTCAGATTGAGGACCTCATCCTTGATCTGCACGGAAACCTTAGGATTCGCTTTGAGGTTCAGGTACCACATCGGGTTGGTGGCAGCCCCGCCCTGCGACGCGATGAGCACGATCCGGTTTCCCTCGCGCAAGAACAGCAGCGGACTGATGCGTGGTTCACCGGTCTTGCGGCCAATGGTGGTCAGCAGCGCGACGGGCGCGCCTTGCAGGAACTTGCCGCCGACGCGGCCATTGGTCTTCTTGTAGACCCAGGTGTTCGCCCGCGACATCCACTTGATGATCGTCTTGGTGCGCGGGCTGTTAAGACCTTTCGGGGCCGGCTTCGTCACGCCCTCAGATCCGCTCGATGATGGTGCCGGTGGAGAGCGCTCCGCCGGCACACATCGTGATCAACGCGGTGGACTTGTCGGTGCGCTCGAGTTCGTGCAGCGCGGTGGTGATCAGCCGGCTACCGGTGCTGCCGACAGGATGACCCAGCGCGATCGCACCCCCGTTGACGTTGACCTTGTCCATGTCGGCGTTGTGCACCTGGGCCCAGCTGAGCACCACCGACGCGAAGGCTTCGTTGATCTCGACCAGGTCGATGTCGCCCAGTTTCATGCCGGCCTTCTCCAGCACCTTCGCGGTGGATTGCACCGGACCGTCGAGGTGGTAGTAGACCTCGGAGCCGACGAGTGCCTGGCTGACGATGCGGGCACGAGGCTTCAGGCCGAGCGCCTTGGCCTTGTCCTCGTCCATCCACAGCACCGCCGCAGCACCGTCGGATATCTGAGACGACGTGCCCGCGGTGTGCAGACCGCCTTCCATGACCGGCTTGAGCCCGGCCAGGCCCTCGGCTGTGGTGTCCCGCAGACCCTGGTCCCGGCTCACCATGTGGCGCTGCGCGGTGGGTTGCTTGTTCTCGTCGATCACCGGGGCCTCGATGGCCGAGATCTCGCGGTCGAACCGGTTTTCGTCCCAGGCCCGCTTGGCCTTCTGCTGCGAGATCAGTCCGAGGTGGTCCAGGTCGGCGCGGGTGATGCCGCGGCGCTTGGCGATTCGCTCGGCGGCGGTGAACTGGTCGGGCATGTCGAGGTCCCAGGATTCCGCCCGGATGATGGAGCGGTCCGGGCCGGCGTTGGCACCCAGGCCGACACGGCTCATGGCCTCGATGCCGCAGGCGATGCCGACGTCGATGGCGCCCGCGGCGATCAGTCCGGCGATCAGATGGTTGGCCTGCTGGGCGCTGCCGCACTGGCAGTCGACGGTCGTCGCGCCGACCTGTTCGGGCATTCCGGCCGTCAGCCAGGCGACCCGGGTGATGTTGTTGGACTGCTCGCCGAACTGGGTCACGCACCCGCCGATGATCTGCTCGACGTCGGCACCGTCGATCCCGGCCTTCTCGACCAAGGCCTTCTGGACGGCGCCGAGTAACTCGGTGGCGTGCAGGCCCGAAAGCCATCCACCGCGCTTTCCGATCGGGCTTCTGGTGGCGTCAACGATCACTGGATGACCCATGGGGCCAGGCTAGAACACGTTTCATTACTCTGACAAGCAAGGATGCGTTTGTGCCTTTCGTCTGCGGTGGAGCCGTGTTTTACTGGCACTAGAACACGTCATAAATGAGGAGCTCTCTAAATCATGCCCACCCCCAACATTCCCCCCGGTCTGGATTTTCTCGACCCGGACCTCTGCGTGAAGGGGCTGCCCATCGACGAGCTTGCTGAGCTCCGTCGAACCGCTCCGGTCTGGTGGTGTGAGCAGCAGATCGGTAAGGGCGGATTCAACGACGGTGGTTACTGGGCCGTCACCAAGCACAAGGACGTCAAGGAAGTCTCGCGGCGCAACGACATCTACGCCAGCGGGCCCAACACCGCACTGCCGCAGTTCGCCGACGATATTGCCCGCGAGGACATCGAGATGCAGTCGGTGATCCTGATCAACATGGACGGCGAACACCACGACCGGTTGCGCCGGATCATCTCCCGTGGGTTCACGCCGCGCGCCATCGGCCGCCTGCGTGACCAGCTGCACCAGCGCGCCGAGATGATCGCCAAGAATGCCGCGTCTGCAGGCCAGGGCGACTTCGTCGAGCAGGTGTCATGCGAGCTGCCCCTGCAGGCCATCGCCGGGCTTCTCGGCGTTCCGCAGGAGGACCGGGATCAGCTTTTCCGCTGGACCAATGAGATGACCGGCAACGAGGACCCGGAGTTCGCCCACGTCGATGGGCGGACGTCATCGATGGAGATGGTCGGTTACGCCATGCAAATGGCGGAGTTGAAGGCGAAGGAACCCGGGGACGACATCGTCACCGCGCTGATCAACGCGGACGTCGCCGGTGAGAAATTGACCGACGACGAGTTCGCCTTCTTCGTGCTGATGCTGGCCGTCGCCGGCAGCGAGACCACCAGAAACTCGATCACGCACGGGATGATCGCCTTCACCGAAAACCCGGATCAGTGGGATCTGTACAAGCGCGAGCGTCCCGAGACCGCGGCCGACGAGATCGTCCGCTGGGCAACGCCGGTCACCGCATTTCAGCGCACCGCGGTTGTCGATACCGAATTGTCCGGGGTCAAGATCAAAGCGGGTCAGCGGGTCGTGATGTTCTACCGTTCCGCAAACTTCGACGAGGAGGTGTTCGACGATCCGAATACGTTCAACATTCTTCGCGACCCCAACCCCCACGTCGGATTCGGTGGCACCGGAGTGCACTTCTGCATCGGCGCGAACCTCGCACGGATGACCATCAACCTGATTTTCAATGCCATCGCCGACCACATGCCTGACCTGACCCCGGTCGGTACACCGGATCGGCTGCGTTCGGGCTGGCTCAACGCGATCAAGCACTGGCAGGTCGACTACACCGGTTCGTCCGCTTCGTAAACCGCCCCGTACTTAACACTTCGCTACAGCACAAGGAGATTCGGGTGGACTTCACTCCTGAACCGGAACAGCAGGCCGTCGCCGATGTGGTGAATACGGTGCTGGACCGCGAAAACACCTGGGAGGCATTGGTTTCCGGCGGAGTTACCGCACTGGGAGTGCCCGACCGGCTCGGCGGCGACGGAGTCGGCCTGCCCGAGATCGCGACCGCGCTGACCGGGATCGGCAGGCACGCAACGATTTCGCCTGCGTTTGCCACCCTGGGTCTCGGCCTGATCCCGCTGTTGGATCTGGCTAGCGAGGCGCAGCAGGATCGTTTTCTCGATGGTGTCGCCAAGGGCGCGATCCTGACCGCCGCGCTCAACGAACCGGGTGCAGCGCTGCCGGATCGGCCGGCGACCACACTGGTGAGTGGCCGGCTTAACGGCACCAAGGTTGCGGTTCCCTATGCCGAGCAGGCCACCTGGATTCTGGTCACCACCGACAACGGTGCCGTGGTGGTCTCGCCCAAGGCCGATGGCGTGCGACTGATCGCGACGCCGTCCTCGACGGGAGCGGCTGAATACGCCGTCACATTCGCCGACGTGGCCGTCGACTCCGATGCGGTGTTGAACGGTTCGACAGCGCACCGGGTCAACCAGTTGGTGATCGCGGCATCCGGGGCGTTCGCGGCCGGCCTGGTCGCCGGCGCGGTTCGGTTGACCGCCGACTATGTGGCGAATCGCCACCAGTTCGGCAGGCCGCTGTCCACCTTCCAGGCGGTATCGGCGCAACTCGCTGAGATCTACATCGCGTCCCGGACGCTGGATCTGATCTCGACGTCGGCGGTATGGCGCTTGAGTGAAGGCCGCGACGCCGATGGCGATCTGGATGTGCTGGGCTATTGGCTGACATCGGAGGCTCCGCCTACGATGCAGACCTGTCACCACCTGCACGGCGGCATGGGAATGGACGTCACCTATCCCATGCATCGGTACTACTCATCAATCAAGGATCTGACTCGTCTGCTGGGCGGGCCGGCTCATCGTCTGGAACTGGTTGGAGCGCAATGTACATCGAACTGACACCCGAGCAACGGCAACTGCAGGCCGAGTTCCGGCAGTATTTCCAGAACCTGATTTCTCCGGAAGAAGCAGCGGAGATGGAGGTCGACCGTCACGGTAAGGCCTACCGCGCGATCATCCGGCGGATGGGCTCTGACGGCAAACTCGGCGTCGGCTGGCCCAAGGAGTTCGGTGGCCTGGGCCTGGGACCGATCGAGCAGCAGATCTTCGTCAACGAGGCAGCGCGCGCCGAAGTGCCACTGCCGGCCGTCACGCTGCAGACCGTCGGTCCGACGCTGCAGGTCTACGGCACCGAGTTGCAGAAGAAGAAGTTCTTGCCGGCGATCCTCGCCGGTGAGGTGCACTTCGCAATCGGCTACTCCGAACCCGAGGCCGGCACCGACCTGGCGTCGCTGCGCACCTCGGCGGTCCGCCACGGTGATGAGTACATCGTCAACGGCCAGAAGATCTGGACCACCGGCGGCCATGACGCCGACTACGTCTGGCTGGCCTGCCGCACCGACCCGGAAGCGGCCAAGCACAAGGGGATTTCGATCCTCATCGTCGACACCAAGGATCCGGGCTACTCCTGGACGCCGATCATCCTGTCCGACGGTGCGCACCACACCAATGCGACCTACTACAACGATGTCCGCGTTCCGGCGGAGATGCTCGTTGGCGAGGAGAACGCGGGTTGGCGACTGATCACCACTCAGCTCAACCATGAGCGCGTCATGCTCGGCCCGGCCGGCAAGATCGCCGGGATCTACGACCGCGTCCAAGCCTGGGCGTCCAAGCCCCGTGGCAACGGCATCACGCCGATTGATCAGGACGATGTCAAGCGCTCCCTCGGCGAGATCCACTCGATCTGGCGCGTCAACGAGTTGTTCAACTGGCAGGTGGCTTCGTCGGGGGAGACCGTCGAGGTCGCCGACGCCGCCGCCACCAAGGTGTTCTCCACCGAGCGGATCCAGCGGATCGGCCGGCTGGCCGAGGAGATCGTTTCCAAGTACGGCAATCCCGCCGAAGAGGAGACCGCTGAACTGTTGAGGTGGCTGGACTCGCACACCAAGCGCAATCTGGTGATCACCTTCGGTGGCGGAGTCAATGAGGTGATGCGCGAGCAGGTCGCCGCCGCGGGCCTGAAGGTGCCCCGGGTTCCCCGGTGAGCGCTAGCGCGAAGAGCAGAGCAGTTCGATGAGTAATGCGTTAGATACCGCCGTCGAGAAGGTCAAGGCGGCGGGCAGAAGTAAGCCCCGGGACGGCCGCTTCGTGGTCAACCAGCCGATG